>JALVRJ010000001.1:0-1951 GCA_027031305.1 Hyphomicrobiales bacterium
TTGGGAACAGGCGGCGTGCGCCATCATGACCACGGACACCTATCCCAAGGGGGCTTCCGCCAGCGGCGAAATCAATGGCCAGCCGTTTCATATCGCCGGCATCGCCAAGGGATCGGGCATGATCGCCCCCGACATGGCCACCATGCTGGCCTACATCTTCACCGACGCCGCCGTGCCCGCCTCCCTGCTGCAACGGCTGCTCGCCGAGTGCGCCGCCGACACCTTCAATTGCATCACCGTCGACGGCGACACTTCCACCAACGATACCTTGCTCGCTTTCGCCACGGGCAAGGGTGGCGCCGTGGTGGCGGCGGACGACGCGGACGCCGTGATGGCCTTCCGCGAAGCGCTGCACGCGGTGTGCCACGATCTGGCGCTTCAGATCGTCAAGGACGGCGAGGGCATCTCCAAGTTCGTCACCATCCGCCTGTCCGGCGCGCCGGATGTGGCGGCGGCGCGGCAAATCGCCATGAGCGTCGCCAACTCGCCGCTGGTGAAGACGGCCATCGCCGGCGAGGACCCCAACTGGGGCCGCATCGTCATGGCCGTCGGCAAGGCCGGCGTGCCCCTTGACCAGCGGCGCCTGAAGATCTGGATCGGCGGCGAGCTGGTGGCGGAAAACGGCGCGGTGGCGCCCACCTACGACGAGGCGAAGGCCGCCGCGCACATGAAGGGCCGGGAAATCGACATCAGGGTGAGCGTGGGGGAGGGCAGGGGCGAGATAACCGTCCATACGTGCGACCTCACCCACGCCTACATCGACATCAACGCCGACTACCGCAGTTGAAGGATGCATCGAGGAAGGCGTCCATGGTGAAAGTCGGCCATTGGCGCCTCCTTGCCGTTGCGCGCATCTGTCACCGGTTGTCGAGGCTGGCGAAGACACCCTCGTGCGGCCGTGGCCTTGACAGCCAGCGACAGGTGCAACATTTCCCGGATATGCGAGATTGCAAGTGCAACACGCGCTATTGCTCAGAGGGGAATTCATCATGCGTCCATCCGGCCGCAAGCCCGGCGAAATGCGCCCCGTATCCATCGAAACGGGCGTCTCGAGACACGCGGAGGGCTCCTGCCTCATCTCCGTGGGCCACACGAAGGTGCTGTGCACCGCCACCCTTGAAGATGGCGTGCCCGGCTGGCTCAAGGGGTTGGGCCGGGGCTGGGTGACGGCGGAATACGGCATGTTGCCGCGCGCCACCGGCCAGCGCATGAGGCGCGAGGCCAAGGCCGGCCAGTCCGGCCGCACGCAGGAAATCCAGCGCCTCATCGGCCGTTCCTTGCGTGCGGTGACCGACCTCGAGGCCCTGGGCGAGCGCTCCATCGTCATTGATTGCGACGTCTTGCAGGCCGACGGCGGCACCCGTTGCGCCTCCATCACCGGCGGCTGGGTGGCCCTTAGGCTCTGCATCGACTGGATGAAGGCCCGCGACATGCTGCAAGGCGATCCGCTGAGGGATCACGTGGCGGCCATCTCCTGTGGCGTCTACGGCGGCGAGGTCATTCTCGACCTCGACTACGCAGAGGATTCCGAGGCCGAGACGGACGCCAACTTCGTCATCACCGGCTCCGGCGGGCTGGTGGAAATCCAGGCCACGGCGGAAGAGGAGCCCTTCACCGAGGAACAGTTCGACGAAATGCTCAGGCTCGCCCGCGCCGGCATCGGCGCGCTGGTGGAGAAACAGAAGGAGGCACTGGCCGCGCGCCCGGCCTGAAAAGCGTTTACATCGCACGATCAACCCGAGAGGATCATCCCATGTCCACCCGTCACGCCAAGGTCATCATCATCGGTTCCGGACCCGCCGGCTACACCGCCGGCATCTACGCCGCCCGCGCCATGCTCGAGCCGCTGCTCATCACCGGAATGCAGCCCGGCGGCCAGCTCACCATCACCACCGAGGTCGAGAACTACCCTGGCTTCGCCGAGCCCGTGCAGGGGCCGGAGCTGATGGAG
>JALVRJ010000001.1:1961-7998 GCA_027031305.1 Hyphomicrobiales bacterium
CACCGAGATCGTCAACGACCTCATCACGGAGGTGGACTTCTCCAGCCGCCCCTTCCGGCTGAAGGGCGATTCCGGCACGGAATATACCGCCGACGCCGTCATCATCGCCACCGGCGCCCAGGCGAAGTGGCTGGGCCTGCCATCCGAAGAGAAATTCAAGGGCTTCGGCGTTTCCGCCTGCGCCACCTGTGACGGCTTCTTCTACCGCGGCAAGAAGGTGATGGTCATCGGCGGCGGCAACACCGCCGTCGAGGAGGCGTTGTTCCTCACCAATTTCGCCTCCGAAGTCATTCTCGTGCATCGGCGCGACGAGCTGCGCGCGGAGAAGGTCTTGCAGAAGCGCCTGTTCGAAAACCCCAAGATCAAGGTCGTCTGGGACAGCGTGCTGGAGGAGGTGCTGGGCACGGAAAACCCGAAGTCCGTCACCGGCGCCCGGCTGCGCAATGTCAAGACCGGCGAGGAGACGGAGATCGCCGTCGACGGCATCTTCATCGCCATTGGCCACGCCCCGGCCACGGAGGTGTTCAAGGGGCAGGTGAAGATGAACGAGCGCGGCTACATCGAGCTTGCCTGCTGGAGCACGAAAACCTCCGTCGAGGGCGTGTTCGCCGCCGGCGACGTGGCCGACGAGAAATACCGCCAGGCCGTCACCGCCGCCGGCATGGGCTGCATGGCCGCGCTGGAGGTGGAACACTGGCTGGCCGGGCAGGAAGCAGGCTCCTGAACCCGCCTCCTCGTCATGCCGGCGAAAGCCGGTATCTCGTGCTGCAAACTCCTCTGCAAATGGCACGAGGCCCCGCCGCGGGGCCGGAGCGAGAAAGGGAATGACCGGAAGATGAAACAGAAGCGCCAGCGGTGGAAAGCTGCTGGCGCTTCTGCTTCGAAGTGTCCTGTCGTTCCCGGGCGGTCCTCAACGCGCCCGCGGGCGAATGCGGATCTCCACCCGCCGGTTCAGCGCCCGGCCTTGCTCCGTGCTGTTGTCCGCCACCGGATAACGCTCGCCGAAGCCGCGCGCGTCGATGCGCCGCGGATCCACGCCCTGCGACACCAGGTAATGCATCACCGCCGCGGCGCGGCGCTCGGAAAGCCGTTGGTTGTATTCCGCCGATCCGGTCGAATCCGTGTGCCCGGCGATCAGCACGTCCGTCTCCGGAAAGCCGTTCAGCACCGTCGCCACCGCGTTCAGCGTGCGGAAGAAGCGCGGCTTGATGTCGGCCCGGTCGACGTCGAAGGTGATGTCGGACGGCATCACCAGGCGGATGTCGTCGCCCTCGCGCACGATGCGCACGCCGGTGCCGGCCAGCTTCTTGCGCAGCTCGGCCTCCTGGCGGTCCATGTAGGCGCCCACGCCCATGCCGGCGATGGTGCCCAGCGCCGCGCCGATGAGCGCGCCCTTGCCCGCGCCCTTGCCGCTCTTCTTGCTGGTCAGCGCGCCGACGAGCGCGCCGGTGGCGGCCCCGGCGGCCGCCCCCGCGCCGGCGCCCAGCAGCGTGTTGGAAGGCTTTTCCTCGCCCGTGTAGGGGTCTGTGGTGCATCCCGCCAGCGCCAGCGCGCCACAGACGGACAGGGCCAGAACGGTCTTCTTCATGAGTGTTTCCCCTCGTCAGGATGAACCATGATTCGTCGTGGCATTGGCGCCTGAATGCCGGGCCTTTGCGGCGGATTTGTGGTGCCGAAACGAACGACGGGGCCGCGTTCGCGGCCCCGTCATGGTGCGTGTGGTGTCCGTGCCCGGCCAGCAGGCCCGCCTCAGCTCTCGTTCTTCAGCGAGGCGTAATATTCCTGCAGGATCTTCACAACCTCCGGGCGCGAGAACTCCGGCGGGATCGGCTCGCCGGCCGCCAGCCGGCGGCGCTGCTCGGTGCCGGAGATGAGCACTCGGTCCTCCTTGCCGTGAGGGCAGGTCTTGCCCGAGGCCATGCCCATGCACTTCTTGCAGTAGAAGGTGATGTCCACCTTGAACGGCTTGGTGATCAGCGCCCCTTCCCACAGCTCGTCGAAGATGTGCTGGGCGTCGAACGGGCCATAGTAGTCGCCCACGCCGGCGTGGTCGCGCCCCACGATCAGGTGCGAGCAGCCGAAGTTCTGGCGGATCACCGCGTGCAGCAGCGCCTCGCGCGGGCCAGCGTAGCGCATCTCGATGGGATAGCCCGCCTGGATCACCGTGCCCGGCACGAAGTAGTTGTCGATCATCGCCTGGATGGCCTTGGTGCGGATCTCGGCCGGGATGTCTCCGGGCTTGAGCTTGCCCAGCACCTGGTGGATGAACACGCCATCCAGCGTTTCCACCGCCAGCTTGGCCAGATATTCATGCGAGCGGTGCATGGGGTTGCGCGTCTGGAACGCCGCCACCTGCGACCAGCCGCGGTCCAGGAACATCGCCCGCGACTCCGCCGGACGGATGAACAGGTCCTTGTACTTCTCGGCGTAGACGCCCTCAGACAGCGCCTTCACCCGGCCCGCCAGGTTCACGTCGCCCTGATTCATCACCGACTGCACGCCCGGATGCTCAGGATCGGTGGTGCGGAACACGTGCTGGCACTCGAACTCCCTGTCCTCCTTGCTCAGCGCATATTTCTCGCTCACCTCCATCACCGCCATGATGGTGCCGGTTTCCGGGTCCACCAGCGCCACCTCTTCTCCCTCGTTGATGGAATCGGCGATATCCTTGTCCACCGGGCAGGTGATGGGGATGGGCCAGAACAGGCCGGAAGAGGTCTTCATGTCGCGGCACACGCCCTCCCAGTCGGCGCGGTTCATGAAGCCGGTCAGCGGCGTGTAGGCGCCCATGGCGAACATGGACACGTCCGACACCTCGCGCGAGCGCAGCGGTACCTTCTTGAGGTTCTCGGCATGTTTCAGTTCGTCGGCGCGTTCCAGCTCCGGCAGCAGCAGCGGCATGACCTCGTCAGAGCCATGCGGTGGCACCAGTTTGGACATTTTGAAGTCTCCCTCTCTCGTGTGAATGTTCCCGGGCTGGCCGGGGCGTCTCCCCCCGCCTGGGTCCCCTCGGGTGGCTCCGGCGCGCCGCTCCGCCGGCGGCGGACGTGGGGCGCGTCCGGCAAATGAGCCCGCCAAGCCTTTAGCATTCCGGCGTGCCGCTGCAAATGCCAAAATTGTGCTGTCTCCCCGAGGGGTTGAAAACCGGCCGTGAATGCCACGCCGCGAGTATGACGCCAAACACGTCATCACCTGTTGCGACAAAAGCTCTGCGCCGCAGCCACATCACCGGTGATGAATGTCGCCCGCACCGTGTTGGAAATGCCAAAACGCCATGCAAACAGGCGCTTGGCGTCGTCATGCGCATATTTCGTAATATTCGCATATGTCCCCTTTTCAGCCTTCGGCATACATGCTATAGACCTGCCGCAAGCGTCGGAGTCTTCCTGTTTTGCGCGTCCCTGGCGGATGATGGGGCCGGGACAGGCGGGCCAGGCGCCAAGAGGGAGAAACTGCGCCACCAGGGTGGCGGCAGTCGGCAGGGAGAGGCAGTCGCCGGCAAAGGGGGGCACGAGGCATCGTGCAGACCATCTCCAGCGGCATTGCTTCGGCTGCCACCGTGGCGGTGGCGGACGGTGCCGGATGATCATGGCCAATGCGCTCCTTGCGGAGTGGCGTTGGCGTTTGTGGTGTCCGCCATGCCGGCTGCGGCCGCAACGGGGCTAGGGATGATGAGGATTTTCTGGCGGGGGCTAGGGGCGTTCCGTGCATCCGGTCATCGGGGCGGACAACATCCTCGAGGCCCTGCACCTGACGCCGACAACTGAAAGCTAAGGGGATTCTGTAGCAATGATCACGACCAATCCATTCGCCGGGCTCGCCGAGCTCGGAATCACGCCGGGAATGATGCAGGCGTTCGTCGTCCTCATGGTTCTGGCGGTGGTGGTGGGCGTTATCCTCGATGTGCTCCACAAGAAAAGCCACAAGTATTTCTTCGAGCACGAGGAGCGCATGAAGAAGCTGGCCACGCGCGAGCTGAGCTCGGCCGAGAAGACCAGCATGTTGATCCAGACCATCACCAGCGAGGTGCTCACCTCCTCCGAGTTCCACAACCCGAAGCGTCGTTTCGCACACCTGCTGAAGATGTACGGTTTCGTGCTGTTCGTGCTGTCCAGCGCCGTGCTTATCTTTGCCTATCCGACCACGGCGAACGCTCCCTTCTGGTCTTTCCTGTGGCATCTGGGCGCGCTGATGGTGATCGTTGGCGGCTACTGGTTCTTCTTCTCCCTGCGCGTCGACGTGCAGTCGGAGGGTAACCAGTGGTGGAACCTGAAGAAGCGCGACCTGTTCATCGTCTCTCTGCTGGCCACCGTCACCTTCGGCCTGCTGTGGTCGCTGTTCGGCACGGTGGTGCTGTTCGGACTGTTCATCATCTCCACCGTGGTGCTGTTCGGTTCCGTCTACTGGTCGAAGTTCGCGCACATGTTCTTCAAGCCGGCTGCCGCCTACCAGAAGCGCAAGCTGATGGCCGATGGTTCGCGCGAGAACCTGCCGCCGTTCTATCGCCGCGCGGACGTGCTCGATCAGTCCACCATGGACTTGGTGCGCGACATTCCGAAGGATCAGAAGTTCGGCCTGTGCATCATGAAGGACGAACCCAAGCATTACTGATCGAGCGGGAATGAAGGGAAGTTTCATCAAGAGGGGAAGCTGAGAAATGCCCACTTTTGTCTACATGACCCGGTGCGACGGATGCGGCTACTGCGTCGACATCTGTCCGTCCGACATCATGCACATCGACGACACTTGGCGTCGCGCCTACAACCTCGAGCCGGACATGTGCTGGGAGTGCTACTCCTGCGTCAAGGCCTGTCCGATGCACGCCATTGACGTTCGCGGCTATGCCGACTTCTGTCCGCTGGGCCACGCCGTGCGCGTGCACCGCGACGAGGAGGAAGGCATCATCGCCTGGCGCATCAAGTTCCGCAGCGGCCGCATCAAGGATTTGGTGGCGCCGATCACCACCAAGCCGTGGGGCAAGTTCATTCCCGACCTCAAGCAGGTCGCGCCGCCCACGGAGGAGCAGCGCAAGAGCCAGCTCTTGTTCAACGAACCGAAATACATCCGGCTTGACGACGGCGATCTGTACACGCTGGAGTCGCAGGGGCTGAAGATGAGGCAGGGAGTGTACTACTGATGGCTTACAAGACTATCGTCGTCGACAACATCGACATCCTGGTGGTTGGCGCCGGCTTGAGCGGCACGGGTGCCGCGTGGGAGGCGCGCTACTGGGGACAGGACAAGAAGATCGTCATCGCCGAAAAGGCCAACATCTACCGTTCCGGCGCCGTGGCCATGGGCCTGTATGCCATCAACTGCTACATGGGCACGCGCTTTGGCGAGAACAACCCCGAGGACCACGTGCGCTATGCCCGTAACGACCTGATGGGCATCGTGCGCGAGGACCTGCTGTTCGACATGGCGCGCCACGTCGACTCGGCGGTGCATCAGTTCGAGGAATGGGGCCTGCCCATCATGCGCGACCCGGAAACGGGCAAGTACCAGCGCGAGGGCAAGTGGCAGATCATGATCCACGGCGAGTCCTACAAGCCCATCGTGGCCATGGCCGCCATGAAATCAGCGGACAAGGTCTACAACCGCATCTGCGTCACGCATCTGCTGATGGACGAGGCCAAGGAGAACCGCGTGGCGGGTGCCGTGGGCTTCAACGTCCGCACCGGTGACTTCTATGTCTTCAAGTCCAAGACCGTCATCGTCACCGCCGGCGGCGCGTCCATGATCTACAAGCCGCGCTCCACCGGCGAGGGCTCGGGTCGCGTGTGGTATGCCCCGTGGTCGTCCGGTTCCGCCTATGGTCTGCTCATCCAGGCGGGCGCGAAGATGACCCAGATGGAAAACCGCATCGTGCTGGCCCGCTTCAAGGACGGCTACGGTCCGGTGGGCGCCTACTTCCTCCATCTGAAGACCTACACCCAGAACGCCTATGGCGAGGAATACGAGTCCCACTGGTACGACGAGCTGAAGAAGATGGTGGGCGAGTACATCGACCACCATCTTCTTCAGCTCGTCGTACCAG
>JALVRJ010000002.1 GCA_027031305.1 Hyphomicrobiales bacterium
TCGCACTGGAACATTCCCCTTCGCTTCCTTCTGGGGGCAGGTTCCCATAGCGCTCCTCTTCTGGCATATAGTTAGGAAGACGAGGCGAGATAACCAATACCCGGGAAACAAGTGGGCGGCGTCCAAGAACGTGGGCGCGCTTTCGGAGACGATTCGATCTGCCGATGTTTCAAGCAGCCACGAGGAGAACGAGAATGAACAGGAAGCTGATGCTGGCACTTGGAGCCACCTTGTTGCTGGCCGCGAGCGTGCCGGCGCGGGCGGCTGACATGGAGGCGCTCAAGGGCGAGGCGAAGGAGATCATTCAGGGCTTCGTGAAGGAGCTGAAGGGGACACTGGTTTCCGTCATGAAGGAGAAGGGTCCCGTGGGCGCAGTGGACGTCTGCCACGAGAAAGCGCAGGAAATCACAAGGAAGCACAACAAGGACGGCTGGAAGGTGGGGCGCACGGCACTGAAGCTGCGCAACCCGAAGAATGCACCGGACGAGTGGGAAAGGGCGGTGCTTCAGGAGTTCGAGAAGAAGATTGCCGAAGGGGCCGATCCGAAGAAGCTGGCAAAGGCCGAAGTGGTGGAAATGAATGGCAAGAAGGTATTCCGCTTCATGAAGGCCATTCCGGTGGGCAAGCCCTGCCTGAACTGCCACGGCGAGAAGGTGAAGGAAGACGTCCTCGCCATCATCAGGAAGCACTATCCGCAGGATCGGGCCACGGGCTTCAAGCTTGGCCAGTTGCGTGGCGCCTTCACGCTCTCCAAACCACTGGACTGAAGCGAAGCGCCACCATGCAACATGCCCGGTGCCGAAGCGTCGGTCCGGAAACGAAAATTCCCACCCCGCAGCATCGCGCGGGGTGGGCTTTGGAATATGATCCTGCTATCAATGTGGGAGACAATGCTACTACATCGTGCGCCAGGACCGTTCGTGGCCGCATGATGTCGGGGACCGGTCACACAGGGCACGGGTGCCATGCCAAGCATCGCGGAACTGCTGGAACGGCGCAACGCCTTCCTGAAGGGATGCAGCGGCGGCGAGAACGAAACACTCGCCCGCGCCGGTCTGTTGCGCCTGATCGGTGACAATTACCGGCACTTCGAGCCCCTGCGCGACGCCTTGCTCAAGGGCCGCGGGTTCAGCCATGTGGAAAATGCCGGCGCATCGGACGTCACGGCTCGGCTGGCCGAGGAATTGCAGAGGCTCGGCCTGGTGAAGCCCGGCGACGAAGGCCTGTTGCGCCCCACGGGCGCTCATGCCCGGCGTTTTCTCTCCGGCGGCTGGCTGGAGGAACTGGCCTGGCTGGCCGGAATGCGCGCCGGTGCCGACGAGGGCATTTTCTCCCAGTGCGTGCGTTGGGAAGTGAACGGGTTTCGCGGGGAGAACGAGATCGACGTCATCTTGCGCAAGGGAGAGCGGCTGGTCTTCATCTCCTGCAAGGCCTTGCAGTCGAACTTCGATTCCACCAACCGCAAGCTGCGCAACCGCCTGATGGACGCCTTGCACGAGGCGGACAACCTCGGCGATCACTTCGGCCGCGACGGCGACCGCGTGGGCGTGCTCGTCACCTCAGACCTGCACGACGAGGAGCGCGGCGACCGTCCCCGCTACCAGGCCCTCATGGGCAAGGCGGCCGTGTTCGACGTCCGCATCATTCCGCTGGAAGAGCTGGAATGGGAAAAACTGGTGCCCGCCATGCGCGACCTACTCGAGGACTGAACGCCTCCCGGCCCTCGCGAGCGGGCCGCTCATCCCATTCGTAGCGCCAGGGCCTCGTTCATCCTTCTCCATGCTCAGGACAAGCTCCAGCGCCGCCGCCACGTCCGCCACCACGTGCGCCGCCAGCGGCGCCAGTTCCGCATGGCCCGAGGTGCCCGAAAGCACGCCGATGAAGGTCGCACACCCCGCCCGCCGCGCCATCTCGCCATCATGCACGTTGTCGCCCACCATCACCATCCGTCCAGGTGGCAACGACAACGTGTCCGCCGCGCGAAAGACCAGGTCCGGGTGCGGCTTCGGCCGTTCACACAGGTCGGAGCCGATGACGGCGTCCAGCAGATGATCGATTTCGTGCAACCGCGCGGTTTTCTCGGCCGATCCGGTCAGGTCGTTGGTCACCACCGCCAGTTTCCAGCCCGCCGCGCGCGCCTTTCCCATCAAGTCCCGCAAGACGGGCAGGGGCACCACCGGCTCCGGCACGGCCGCCTCCAGCACCGCCGAGACGATCGCCGCGATCTGTTCGCGCGTCATGCGCGGCAACAACCCGTGCCAGGCGTCGAACAGCTCTTCCTGCGTGCCGGCGGCCCAAATGGAGCCGGGCAGGAAGCTGTCCGTGCGGCGGTCGTGTCCCACCACCTTCAGCAGGGTTAGCGCCAGCGCCTCGTCACCTTCCGCCACCGCCAGCGCCGCCCGCCGTATGGCCGGCTTCCAGGTGCGGTGAAAGTCCACCAGCACGCCATCCTTGTCCAGCAGAATGGCGCCGCGCGCCTCCCGGCCGGCGCTCATGCCCCGTCTCCCGCGCCATCGTCCGCCTTGTTGTGAGCCGCCAATTCGCCATAGGAAGTCGTGAGATCCCGCCAGAAGGGCCGGCGCCGGTCGGTCAGCATCGGTGCGTCCGCCT
>JALVRJ010000003.1 GCA_027031305.1 Hyphomicrobiales bacterium
AGGCGCGCCGCGCCATCCTGTATGGCACGGAAGAGCCGGTGCCCTTCACCTGGTCGGACGGGCGCAGGCGCATCCGCCGCACGCGGCCCTTCGAGGGTGTCATCCCGAACCTCGAGCGGCGCTGGCGCGAGACGGACTCCAGCTGGCTGCGCGAGGAGCTTTCGCGCTACCTATCCGACAAGCCGTGCCCGGCCTGCGAGGGTTATCGGCTGAAGCCCGAGGCGCTGGCGGTGAAGATCGCGGGGCTGCACATCGGCGAGGTCAGCCGCTTTTCCATATCGGAAGCGCATGAATGGTTCGGCGGCGTGGAGGAGCACCTGAGCGAAGGCAAGCGGGCGATCGCCCGGCGCGTGCTGAAGGAAATCCGCGAGCGCCTGAAGTTCCTCGTGGACGTGGGGCTGGATTATCTGACGCTGGATCGCAAGTCCGGCACGCTCTCCGGTGGCGAGAGCCAGCGCATTCGGCTGGCCAGCCAGATCGGCTCGGGGCTGACCGGCGTGCTCTACGTGCTGGACGAGCCGAGCATCGGCCTGCACCAGCGCGACAACGACCGGCTGCTGGCCACGCTCTTCCGCCTGCGCGATCTGGGCAACACCGTCAGCGTGGTGGAGCACGACGAGGACACCATCCGCGCGGCTGATCACGTGCTGGATATCGGGCCGGGTGCTGGCGTGCACGGTGGCAAGATCGTGGCCCAGGGCACGCCGGAAGACATCATGAAGAACCCGGAGTCGCTGACTGGGCAATATCTGACGGGCAAGCTGCGCATTCCGGTGCCGAAGCAGCGCCGCCCGGTGAACCCGCAACGCATGTTGCGCCTCGTCGGCGCGCGCGGCAACAACCTGCGGGACGTAACAGCCGAGTTTCCGCTGGGCTGCTTCGTGTGCGTCACCGGCGTTTCCGGCTCCGGCAAGTCCACGCTCACCATCGACACGTTGTATCGCGCCGTGGCCCGCCAGCTCATGGGCGCGCGGGCGAATCCGGCGCCGTTCGAGCGCATCGAGGGGCTGGAGCATCTGGACAAGATCATCGACATCGACCAGTCGCCCATTGGCCGCACGCCGCGCTCGAACCCGGCCACCTACACCGGCGCCTTCACCCCCATCCGCGAATGGTTCGCCTCGCTGCCGGAGGCCCGCGCGCGCGGCTACAAGCCGGGGCGGTTTTCGTTCAACGTGAAGGGTGGGCGCTGCGAAGCGTGCAAGGGCGACGGCGTCATCAAGATCGAGATGCACTTTTTGCCGGATGTTTACGTCACCTGCGAGCAGTGCGGCGGCAAGCGCTACAACCGCGAGACGCTGGAGATCACGTGGAAGGGCAAGACCATCGCCGACGTGCTGGACATGACGGTGAGCGAGGCGCTGGAGCTGTTTTCGGCGGTGCCGGCGGTGCGCAACAAGCTGGCGATGCTGGAGCGCGTGGGCCTTGGCTACGTGAAGGTGGGCCAGCCGGCGACGACGCTGTCGGGCGGCGAGGCCCAGCGCGTGAAGCTGGCGAAGGAGCTGAGCAAGCGCGCCACCGGCCGCACGCTATACATCCTGGACGAGCCGACCACGGGTCTGCACTTCCACGACGTGGCGAAGCTGCTGGACGTGCTGCACGAGCTGGTGGATCAGGGCAACACGGTGGTGGTCATCGAGCACAACCTGGATGTGATCAAGACGGCCGACTGGATCATCGACCTCGGCCCCGAAGGCGGCACCTGCGGCGGCGAAATCGTGGTTACGGGAACGCCGGAAGACGTCGCCGCGCACGAGGGCAGCTGGACGGGGAAATATCTTGCGCCGATGCTGAGGCGGGGGAAGGTGAAGGCGGCGGAGTGATTCCTCTCCCCGTCATAGCCGGGCTTGTCCCGGCTATCCAGAGCGGTGATGTTAGGTGCTGAATGCTATCCGTGGAGGAGGATGCGCTCCCTCTACGGCGGAGGATATGGTAACCCGCCCTAAACCCCTGATCGTCATTCCCGCGCAAGCGGGAATCCATTGTTGAATCAGATTGTTGAATGGATCCCCGCTTTCGCGGGGATGACGAGGTTGGGCTGGCTCTTTGTCCTCGATAAACAGCTGTTTTTCGATATCACAAGGTTGTGCTATGAAAGAGATGCTTCCGTGAAGTGCAGCCCATGAAGACAGAACCACAAGTCCGACACATCACGAAGCTGGTGCGCGAAGGCGATCTGGTAGCAGACGTTGACGTGCGGGTGGTGGAAAATGAGGGGAGTATTGTGGAAGGCCCCTGCCTGCCGCCGGAGGAGGCGAAAAAGCTCGACGCCGTCCGCCGCGCCCTGCGCGCAGGCGATATCCGCTTGGCCTCTCGTTTGGCAAGGCGAGTCTATGCGCTGAGGCCTGTGGAAGCCAAGGAGTGAAGCAATTATATACGAAGAAGATGTGAAATGCGCTTATAATGGAGAAGGTATATGTGCAGCAGAAGATTGAATATTCTGGAATAATTCTTGTTACGCTTTAATAATCTAAAGGAGGCGGCAAATAATGATCCTAAAAAGTTGGAAATTTTTATTTTGGCAAATGAAAGATATGAATTCATACAAGGGGAAAGGCTTAAGAAATTGACTGATTATTCGAATAAAATATTGTATAGTTA
>JALVRJ010000004.1 GCA_027031305.1 Hyphomicrobiales bacterium
CGCTTTTCCGACAGCCGGCGACGCAGGTATTGCGCCGGCGGCGTGCGAAACTCCGGTTGCCAGGCCTGGCGTTCCAGCACCTTCATGTCCGGCGCCATGGCCCCCTTCACGGCGAAGGCGCGCCGGTAGGTGGCGCGGCGAATGCCGGCGCGGCGGGCGCGCGGCCAGAAATCCTCGACGAATTGCCGATAGGCGCCACGGGCCGCCATTTCCGACAGGACTTGGCCGCGGCCGGCGGCGAGCCCCGGTCCGGCGCTCAACAGGCCGAGGGCCAGCACGCCTGAGAACCCCATCAGGAACCCGGCCAGCCCGGTGATCATCACCTTCACCCGCGATTGGCGCAGGCGCCGCCGGTGCCAAGCCATGCGGGGGGAAGAGGAAATATCCGCTCGCATCATGCCGCGTCCTTCGGCGTGTGCCGTTGCAGGTGCCGCTCCCATGCCAGGGTGGAGGCGACGATTTCCTCCAGGTCGTCCATTTCCGGCTCCCAGCCCAGGGTGTCGCGCAGCTTGTCCACCGCCGCCACCATGGCCGGCAGGTCGCCCGGCCGCCGTGGCGCCACCTCCACCGGAAAGTCGACGCCGGAAACCTTCTTCACCGTGTCGATGACCTCGCGCACCGTGTGGCCGTGGCCATAGCCACAATTGAATACGCCGCCTTCGCCGCCGGCGCGCAGATGATCCAGCGCCTTCAGATGGGCCGAGATGAGATCGACGACATGAATGAAATCGCGCACACAGGTGCCATCCGGCGTGTCGTAGTCATCGCCAAAGACGAGCATCTTTTCACGCAGGCCCAGCGCCACCTGGCAGGCCACCTTGATCAGGTGGGTGGTGTTTTCCGTGCATTGCCCGGTGCGCCCGCGCGGATCGGCGCCGGCGACGTTGAAGTAGCGCAGCGCCACGTAGCGCAACCCGTGCGCCCTGGCCGTGTCCTGAAGCATCCATTCACTCATCAGCTTGGAGCGCCCATAGGGCGTGATGGGGTTGGGCAGGGCCTCTTCGCTCACCGGAAATTTCTCCGGAATGCCATAAACGGCCGCCGTGGAGGAAAAGATGACGCGTTTCACGCTCGCCCGGGCCACCGCCTCGATGAGGGTGCGCGTGCGGCAGGTGTTGTTGTCGTAATAGGCGAGCGGCTTTTCCACCGATTCCGGCACCGAAATGGAGCCGGCGAAATGAATGACGGAATCGATGTCGTGCGTGTCGAAGATGTCGGCCAGCAAGTCGGCATCGCCAACATCGCCCACCAGCAGGCTGGCCTCCTGCGGCACCACCCATTCCTTGCCGGTGGACAGGTTGTCCAGCACCATCACGTCCTCGCCCCGGTCGACGAGGGCGTGGGCCATGTGCGAGCCGATGTATCCCGCACCTCCGGTAACCAGCACTGTCATGGCGTCATGCACTCCGTCAGCTTCCGGCCATCGCAACATCCGGCGCGCCCAATGCGCCAACGGACGGAAGGAAGGCCGCTCTAAACATTTTGTTCACGCCCTGACGGCATGATGAGGCGGACATGGTTAACATTTTGCTTCCCGGGCTGGATTTTGCACGGCCCGCGAGAACCGGGGAAGGGGAGAATCGATGAGCACCACCAAGGCCATCCGCAGGGTTCGCAAGGCGGTCTTTCCCGTCGCCGGGCTGGGCACGCGCTTCCTGCCGGCGACGAAGGCCATTCCCAAGGAGCTGTTGCCCATTCTCGATCGCCCGGTGCTGCAATGGGCGGTGGAGGAGGCGCGCGAGGCCGGCATCGAGGAATTCATTTTCGTTACCGCCCGCGGCAAGGAAGCCATCGCCGATCACTTCGACGCCTTTCCGGCGCTGGAGGAGGCCCTGGCCACCAAGGGCAAGGACAGGCTGTTGGGGGCGGTGCGCGAGGCCACCATCGCGCCCGGCAAGGCCATTTACGTGCGCCAGGACGCACCGCGCGGGCTTGGTCACGCCGTGGCCTGCGCCCGCGCGGCGGTGGGGAACGAGCCTTTCGCCCTTTTGTTGCCGGACATGCTGATGCACGACGAGCCGGGTTGCATGGCCGGCATGATGGCCCATTACGAAAAGGTCGGCGGAAACGTCATCGCGGTGGAGGAGGTGCCGCGCGGGGACGTGCACAAGTATGGCGTGGTGGCGCTGGACGCCGCGCGCGCCGATGCCATGCGCATCATTGGCATGGTGGAGAAGCCCGCGCCGGAAAATGCACCCTCGACCCTGATCATCTCGGGCCGCTACATCTTCCAGCCGGAAATCTTCGCCCATCTCGACGCGACCAGACCCGGCGCGGGCGGGGAGATCCAGATCACCGACGCCATGCAACGCGGCATCGAGGCCGGCGACCCCTATCATGCCTGGCGCTATTCCGGACAGACGTGGGACTGTGGCAGCAAGTTGGGCTTCCTGCTGGCCAACGTCGCCTTCGGCCTGCGCGACCCGGAGACGGCCGATGCCCTGCGCGCCTACGTGCACCGTCACCTGTGTGAAAAGGCCTGAGTGCACCCGGCCCGTGGGCAGGGAGGCCCTCGTCTCATGGGGTCTCGCATTCACCCTGCCCCTGTCCGCGCCCGGCGCCGCCGATCAAGAAAATTTTGTCTAGCGCG
>JALVRJ010000005.1:0-295 GCA_027031305.1 Hyphomicrobiales bacterium
GTAGATCCAGAGCTTCTTGGTCCAGGGCGTCTCCGAGGCGGGCTTCTTGTCGAAGAACAGCACATTGGCCTTCACCCCCTGGGCGTAGAACAGGCCGGTGGGCAGGCGCAGCAGGGTGTGCACGTCGCACTCGTGCAGCAGCTTGCGGCGGATGGTCTCCCCCGCCCCGCCCTCGAACAGCACGTTGTCCGGCACCACCACGGCGGCGCGGCCGTTGACCTTGAGCAGCGTCTTGACGTGCTGCACGAAGTTGAGCTGCTTGTTGGAGGTGGTGGTCCAGAAGTCGTCGCGCTCG
>JALVRJ010000005.1:305-2579 GCA_027031305.1 Hyphomicrobiales bacterium
TGGTGGTGCTGCTCTTCTTGCCGAAGGGTGGATTGGTGAGCACCAGGTCGAAGCGCTCGCCCGGATCGGCGGCCAGCGAGTCGCCCACCTCGATGGGCTCGTACTCCTGGCTGCCGATGCCGTGCAGCAGCAGGTTCATGGCGCACAGGCGCGCCGTGGCCTGCACCAGCTCCCAGCCCTTGAAGCTCTTTTCCTTGAGGAACTTGCGCTCCGTCTTGGTCATGTGGGGATAGTGCTTCACCACGTAGTCGTGCGCGGCGAGCAGGAAGCCGCCGGTGCCGCAGGCCGGGTCGCAGACCGTCTCGCCCGGTTCCGGCATCATCACATCGACGATGCCCTGGATCAGCGGGCGCGGGGTGAAATACTGGCCGGCGCCGGACTTGGTGTCCTGGGCGTTCTTCTCCAGCAGGCCCTCGTAGGCGTCGCCCTTCACGTCCGCGCTCAGCGACGACCAGTTCTCCTTGTCGATCAGGTCCACGATCAGCCGCCGCAGCTTGGCCGGGTCCTGGAACTTGTTCTGCGCCTTGGCGAAGATCAGCCCCAGCAGGCCCTTTTCCCTGCCCAGCGCCTCCAGGGTGTGGCGGTAGTGGTCGAACAGCGCGTCACCGTCCTTCCTGAGCAGGCTCTGCCAGCCGTATTTCGCAGGCACCGGGCTTTTCTGGTTGTAGGGCGGCCGCGAGCGCTCGTCGGCCATTTTCAAAAAGAGCAAGTAGGTAAGCTGCTCTACATAATCTCCGTATGACATCCCGTCATCGCGGAGCACATTGCAGTAATTCCAGAGTTTCTGGACGATCTGATTCGTAGTCATTCGCTGTTGCTGTCAGGAGAGAGGATGTGGCGAAGCCGCAAGGCGAGAGGCGGAATATCTTCCACTGCCGTCCGATACAGCAACTGATGGTCGACCCGCCCATACTCGTGGGCAAGAATGTTCCGTAATCCGACGATTTCACGCCAGGCAATTTCAGGATGGGCATCGCGAAATGACGGGGAAAGTTTACGGGCGATTTCGCCAATCAGTTCCACATCCCGCTCGATCGCCCGCTGAAGCAGTCGGTTGCCGAGAAACGCTGCTTCGTCGTGATCCTCCAGCAAGCCCTCTATTTCCTCACAAATCTCGGCCATATCCCAAAGATAAGCCGCATCACGTTCATCAAGCGGCATACAGCATCTCCAGATCCCTTTCGATAGTGCGGCGACGGTAAGGATTCTGAAGCACCACAGGTGTTACCAGATCAACCCGGCGGCCGTTGAACAGTGTCGAAAATTCATCTTGCATGGTCACCATTCGCCCCAGCGAAGGCGCCTTGCCTGGCTCGAACTCCACCAGCAGATCGATGTCACTGTCCGGACGCAGCTCACCCCGCGCCGCCGAACCGAACAGGGAAAGGCGGCGGATATGGTGCTTGCGCGCCAAGGCTTCGAGGTCTGCACGGGGCACCTCGATGACGCCACCGATCAGAATGACATCATCGGCTCGTTTGGTCATGTCTTTTGCCTCAGGATGCTGACGCCATTGTAGCGTCGATATCGCTTACCTGTTGGCCCTCGGTCTCGTTGCTGTCACAGGACACCAGCCGGCCCGAGAAGGCGGCGGCGAGGATGGACTGGCGCAGGCGCTCGGCGCGCTGGAGGTTGGCCGCCACCTGGGCCTCGGTTTCGCGCAGGATGGAGAGGCGACGGTCGACTTCGGTGACGATGCGGTGTTGTTCGGCAATCGGTGGGACCGGAATTGGGAGCGCCTTTAATGTCTCGATATTAATTCCAGTGTAAGCAATGCCCTTAGTTCGACTCATTAACCAATGTTCTAATGGTGGCGATGCAACAAATAATGCAGTTAAATGTGCCATGGCCTTCTCGACTAGCGCCAACATCGCCACCTCTCGTGAAATATTGAAACCATTGCAGTTATGTGGAACCACACCAACCCCACCTAATGTTCCGCGAACTGTTATCACAACTTCGCCACCTTTTAGAAATGTTCGCTTGTAGTTCTCCGCAATGGCGGGTGATATGCGTTTCACATTATCCATGTCGATATGTAATTGGCGCACATCGCTTGATCTTAGGACAGGTACACCTCCAGCTACCTCCTTCCCTAGTTTGATTACACCATAGGTAATCGCTCTATTTGGATTTGTTAGCTGCTCCGCAGTCGCCCACACCCACCCCTCCGGCAGTTCGGGGAGGTTGGTGGTGTCGGGGGCGGCGGGTTCCTTGTATTTCTGTTTCCATTTGTCGTTTTTGGGCGTCTTGCCCTTGGCCTGCATCTTGGCC
>JALVRJ010000006.1 GCA_027031305.1 Hyphomicrobiales bacterium
TCAGCCGCAGCACTCCCGCACTGCGCAGCAGCGCTTTTGTCGGGATGCAGCCCCAGTTCAGGCAGATGCCGCCGAGGTGCTTTTCCTCGACGATGGCGGTTTTCAGCCCCAGCTGCGCGGCACGAATGGCCGCCACGTAGCCCCCCGGCCCCGCGCCCAGCACGATGAGATCGAACGTGTTGTCGGCCATTGTCTGGCTCCGTCTTGTTTTGTTCCGTCACCTGGCTTTTCACTCGTCACCCTGGCGAAAGCCAGGGTCTCATGGTGATGGATGCATGTCCGTCCCTGAGATGCTGGCTTTCGCCAGCATGACGAGAAGGGATTCAGGCTTCCCGTTCTCCAAACAGCAGCAGCGCCGGTTCCTCGATGTGGCGGCGGAAGGCGGTGAGCGCCTGCGCCGCCACGGCGCCGTCCACCGCGCGGTGATCCGCCGACAGGGTGGCCGTCATGACCGTGCGCACCACCGGCTGGCCGTTCTCTGCCACCACCCGCGGCGCGCCCTGGCCTACGGCGAGAATGGTCGCCTGCGGCGGGTTGATGACGGCGGCGAACTGGTCGATGCCGAACATGCCCAGATTCGAGATGCTGGTGGTGCCGCCCTGGTATTCCTCCGGCTTCAGCCGTCGCGCCCGGGCGCGTGCCGCCAGATCCTTCATGGTGGCGGAGATGGTGGGCAGATCCAGCGCATCGGCGGCGCGGATGATGGGGGTGATCAGCCCGCCTTCGATGGCCACGGCCACGGCCACGTCCACCTGATGATGATGCAACATGCCCTGCTGCGTCCAGGTGACGTTCGCCTCCGGCACCTTTTTCAGCGCCAGCGCCCAGGCCTTGATGACGAAATCGTTCACCGAGAGCTTCCACGCCGGCTTGCCGTCCTCGCCCACCGGCGCTTCGGCGTTGATGGCCTTGCGCGCTTCCAGCAGGCGGTCGATGATGCAATCCACCGTCAGGTAGAAATGCGGCACCGTCTGCTTGGACAGCGTCAGCCGGCTGGCGATGGCCTTGCGCATGGAATCCACGGGCCTGAGGTCGTAGCCGCCCTGCGGATAGAGCGCGAGGATTTCCACGTCCGACATGCCGCCGGACATGGCCGCTCCGGCAGTCGCTGCGCGCCCCGCACCAGAGGCGATGGCGGCCTCCACGTCGCGCTTGACGATGCGCCCGCGCGGGCCGGAGCCGGCGATCAGCGACAGGTTGATGCCGTGCTCCTTCGCCAGCCGCTTCGCCAGCGGCGAGGCGAACACGCGGCCCGCCGGGCGCGGCGCGGCGGTAGTGGCTGGCGCGGCTGGCGCGGGCTTTGGTGGGGACGTGGGAGAAGTCTGCGTGGGCGCGGCATCCGCTTTTTCCGCCTCCTGTGGTTGCTCCGCCTTGGGCGTGGCCTGCGCGCCCGCGGGGGCCAGCGTGGCGGGGTCGATGTTCGCCACCTCCGCCACGTCCTCGCCGTCCTCGGCCAGCACGGCGATAACGGCATTCACAGGCACGCCCTCCGCGCCCTCGGGCACGACGATCTTCGCCAAGGTGCCCTCATCGGTGGCCTCCAGCTCCATGACCGCCTTGTCCGTCTCGATCTCGGCGATCACGTCGCCGGCGTGCACCTCTTCGCCTTCCTTCTTCAGCCAGCGGGCGATCTTGCCCTCGGTCATGGTGGGCGAGAGCGCCGGCATGAGAATGGGTATCGGCATGAAGTCTCCCCCTCAGTCGCGGTAGAGCACGTGCTTCGCCGCCGCCACCACCTCTTCCACCGTGGGCAGCGCCATTTTCTCCAGATTCGCCGCGTAGGGCAGCACCACGTCCTTGGCGTTCACCGTCAGCACCGGCGCGTCCAGCCAGTCGAAGGCTTCGGCCATTACCCGGCGGCAGATCTCCGCGCCGATGGAGCACACCGGCCAGGCTTCCTCCACGGTAATCAGCCGGTTGGTCTTCTTGAGGCTCCGGATGACGGCGGGCATGTCCAGCGGGCGCAGGCTGCGCAGATCGATGACCTCCGCCGAGATGCCTTCTTCCGCCAGCGCGTCCGCCGCCTGCATGGCGTAGTGCATCCCCATGCCGTAGGAAACGATGGTGACATCCGTGCCCGCCCGCGCGATGCGCGCCCGGCCGATGGGCAGCACCCAGTCCTCCACCTGCGGCACCGGGAAGCTGTGGCCGTAGAGGATTTCGTTCTCCAGAAAGATGACAGGGTTCGGGTCGCGGATGGCGGCCTTCAGGAGCCCCTTGGCATCCGCCGCGGAGTAGGGAATGACCACCTTCAGCCCCGGAATGTGGGCATACCAGGCCGAATAGTCCTGACTGTGCTGACCGGCCACGCGTGCCGCCGGACCGTTCGGCCCGCGGAAGACGATGGGCACGCTGACCTCGCCACCGGACATGTAGCGCTGCTTGGCGGCGGAGTTGATGATGGCGTCAATCGCCTGCATGGCGAAGTTGAAGGTCATGAACTCGACGATGGGGCGCAAGCCGGCGAAGGCCGCGCCGATGCCCAGCCCGGCGAAGCCGTATTCGGTGATGGGGGTGTCGATGACGCGCTTTGGCCCGAACTCGTCCAGCAGCCCCTGGCTCACCTTGTAGGCGCCCTGGTATTCTCCCACTTCCTCGCCCATCAGGAACACGCGCTCGTCGCGCCGCATTTCCTCGGCCATGGCATCCCGCAGGGCCTCGCGCACCGTCTGCTCGACGAACTCGGTGCCCTCGGGCAGCACCGGGTCGGAGTCGGCGGGCGGGGTGATGGAAAGGTTGCGTGCAGGATCGGGCGCGCCGTTGAGCGCATAGGACTCTTCGTCATCCTCGTCGGTGGCGGCTGCGCCAGGGTGCACGGCGGGGGCCGCCGGCGCTTCCGTGTTGGCCGTCGGTTGTGCCGTCTCTTCGGATGCTGGCGTTTCTTCCGCCGCAGCCGCCGCGCCGCCACTTTCGGCCAGCAGCGCGTCCAGGTCGAACTCTTCCCCCTCTTCGGCGATGACGGCGATGGGCGCGCCCACCTGCACGCCCGCCGTGCCCTCCGGCACGAGGATTTTCGCCAGCACCCCCTCTTCCTCGGTTTCCAGCTCCATCACCGCCTTGTCGGTTTCCACCTCGGCGATGACGTCGCCGGGCGAGATGGCCTCGCCCTCGGTCTTGAGCCATTTCGCCAGCGTGCCCTCGGTCATGGTGGGCGAAAGCGCCGGCATGCGCACCACTACTGCCATGTTTCCCGTTCCCTCCGGCGGCCAGATTCCATTTGCGCCGCGTTCCGGGTTTCTCTTCTCCAGCCTTTCCCAATTTCGTCATTCCCGCGAAAGCGGGAATCCAGCCCTGCCGCTACCGCTGACTGGATCCCCGCTTTCGCGGGGATGACGGAGAGGAGCGACGCCCCTAGAATTCCGCATACACGTCGCGCCAGAGTTCCTCTTCCGGCGGCAATTCGGCGCTGATGGCGAAATCGGCGGCCTCGGCCACCACCTTGCGCACCTCCGCGTCCACCGCCTTGATGTCCTCTTCCGTGGCCCAGCCCGCTTCCAGCAAGCGCCGTTTCACCTGCTCGATGGGGTCGTGCCCCTCGCGCATTTTCTGCACTTCCTCTCGCGACCGGTATTTCGCCGGATCGGACATGGAATGGCCGCGATAGCGGTAGGTCTGCATCTCCAGGATGATGGGGCCGTTGCCCGCCAGCACGTGCTGCAACGCGCGCTCGGCGGCGTCCTTCACGGCGCGCACGTCCATGCCGTCCACCTGCTCGCCGGGGATCCCGAAGGCGGCGCCGCGCATGAACAGCTCCTCCGCCTTGGCCGAGGCACGGTGGATTTCCGTGCCCATGGCATAGCGGTTGTTCTCGATGACGTAGATGACCGGCAGCTTCCACAGGGCGGCCATGTTGAAGCTCTCATAGACCTGTCCCTGGTTGGCCGCGCCCTCGCCGAAGAAGGCGAAACAGGCCCTGTCCTCGCCATTGTAGTGCGCGGCGAAGGCAAGACCGGTGCCCAGCGGCACCTGCGCGCCGACGATGCCGTGACCGCCCCAGAAATGCCCGGCCACGTGGAACATGTGCATGGAGCCGCCCTTGCCTTTCGATACGCCGGGCAGGCGGCCCGTCAGCTCGGCCATCACCGCCTTCGGGTCGGCGCCCGCCAGCAGCTCCTGGGCGTGGCAACGGTAGGAGGTGATGACATCATCCTGTTCGCGCCGCGCCATGAACACGCCCGTGGCCACCGCCTCCTGCCCGATGTAGAGGTGCAGGAAGCCGCCGATGTGCCCCATGCCATAGAGCTGGCCGGCCTTTTCCTCGAAGCGGCGGACGAGCAGCATGTCGCGCAGGGCGCGCAATTCCTCTTCCCTGCCGAAGGCGGGCGGATGATTGGCCTTCGCGGTATCGCGCTTCCTGGCGCCCCTGGTGCCGGTGGATTTGCCGCCCTTCTTGCCGGATGTGCTGGCTGCCATGCGATATTCCCCTGCGTCCCCCCGGAATCGATCACGCACCCTGCGCCAGCTTATAGCCAAGGGCCGGGCGCCAGCACAAGTGCGAGCACCCGTATGGCCGCCATGCACATGCATGACGCGAAACGGCCAGGGCCAGGCCGCAGCGCTCCTCAGCCCTCTTGCGCCACCTTGGCCGCTTCCCGCTTCAGCCGCTCGATCATGCTGGCCAGGCCATTGGCCCGCTGCTGCGTCAGGTGCTCTTGCAACCCCAGCCGCGCGAGTTGGCCGGCAATGTCCATGTCCATGATTTCGCGCGCGGTCTTGCCCTCCACCATGGACAGGAGAATGGTGACGAGGCCCTTCACGATGAGGGCGTCGCTGTCGGCGAGGAAATGCATCCTCGCGTCCGGCCCCCGGCCTTCCGGCACCACCTTCAGCCACACCTGGCTGACGCAACCATGCACGCGGTTGTCCTCGGTATGGTCTTCTTCCGGCAAGGGAGGGAGCTCCTTGCCCAGCTCGATGATGTAGCGATAGCGGTCTTCCCAATCTTCCAGGAAGTCGAAGTCCGCCGCGATGTCCTGATGGGAACGCATGATTGGGGCATCCATGGTGCGTGTTGCCGATTGCTCTTGGCGCCCTGGTTAGCAAAGTGCGCCGGACGGGGCAAAGGCGTGGTGGACTTTCCTTCCGTCATGCGCATCCGGCGCCGGCCGGAGGGGTTATCGGGCCGACCGGGGACGCGGCCTCACCGTGTTGGCGGAGGACGCGGCGGTGGCGGCCGTGTCGGGCGTGGCGCGCGGCACACGGGCCCGCGCCGCCGGCACGCATTGCAAACCGGCGACTTGCGCGCGCAAGACATCGCGCTGGCCAGGGTGCCACGGCCACGCCTCCAGCAACATCAGGGCGCGGCTGGCGGCAAGCGGCACCACCATCGTGCGGCCTTCCAGCCGCGGCAGGGCGATTTCTCCCTTGCCCGCGTCCACCCGCGCCAGCTGGAAACGGACATGCAGCGGGCCGGGCGGCAGGTGACGATCGCTGATGGTGTAGATCACGTCACCACTCGGCGCATGGACGGTCAGCATCCACAATCCGCGCAAGGCGCCACCGCGCAGGATCACGTCGCGCTCCGCCAGCGCCATCAGGCAGGCGGCGTAAACGGTGGTGTCCGTGGGATGACGCACGACGCGCCGCAACAAGTCGGAAGAAAGCATGTGCAGCCGGTTTTCGTCGAGCCGCTCCGTGACCTCCCGCATCCACGCCCGCGCCCCCAGCCGCGGCGCGAACAGCACGTAGGCCAGGTGCGTCACCAGCGCCATCAGCACGAACATGCCTGTCCAGTAAAGCAGGCGCATGACCTCACGAGCACTCCTTGCGTTCGATGGCGAACGGTGGCTTTCGCAACAATTTCTCGCGGTCCAGCGGACTCAGGCCCAGCAGGTGCAGCACCAGCCGCAGCTTGCCCTCTTTCGGCGCGCGCAGCCAGTTGCCCGGCGCCGGCCGGCGGGAAACGCCGATGACAAGGCTGGCGTCAGGCTCGTAGAGCACGTCTTCCGCCGCCACCGAGGCGAAGGCCCGCGCGGACGCGCCTTCAGCGTCGGAATGCAGCGCCAGCGACCAGAAGCGCACCGGCGGCATTTTCCCGCGAACGACATAGGCGCAGGCCGCGTTGAGCGAGCGGCCATCGTCGTCGGTGTCCGCCACCAGTTCCAGCCGGTTGCCTGGCGAGGGTGGCAACGCGCCATCCAGGTAATGGCGCAACCGCGCATGGGGCAAGACGCCGGCCTTGCCGGCATCGGGCCAGGCGCGCCAGGCGCCGACCCGCACCGCTCCGGCCAGCACCGCGCTGTCCGCCGCCCAGCGCGCGCTGAACAGGCCAGCGACCGCTCCCGCCAGCAACACCCCCAGCAGAATGAGAAATTCGCGCACCATGCGTTCGCCCCCGTTTGGGTGCTCTATGCCACGTTTGTCGGCGAAAATCGAGCCAGCGAC
This sequence comes from Hyphomicrobiales bacterium, assembly GCA_027031305.1. Taxonomy (GTDB): domain Bacteria; phylum Pseudomonadota; class Alphaproteobacteria; order Rhizobiales; family Aestuariivirgaceae; genus Thermopetrobacter. The sequence goes on from JALVRJ010000006.1 coordinate 6,385, forward strand.
AATTCCCGGATGTCCTCTCCCGTCTCTCGGCGCGTGGCGGCCGGTCGCGCCCGGGTGTGGGAACAACGTTTCCCGGCATTCTACTTCCGCGCCCGAAAGGCGGCGGCGATGGTGCCTTCGTCCAGATATTCCAGCTCGCCCCCCACCGGCATTCCATGGGCCAGGTGGCTTATCTTCACCCCCGTGTGCTTCAGCGCCTCGGTGATGTAATGGGCCGTGGTCTGGCCCTCCACCGTGGCATCCAGCGCCAGGATCACCTCCTCGACGCCGTTGCGCGCGACCCTGTCCAGCAATTGCGGAATGCGCAAGTCCTCGGGCGTCACCCCATCGATGGCCGAAAGCAAGCCGCCGGTGACGTGATACTGGCCATGGAAAATACCGGCGCGCTCCAGCGCCCAAAGGTCGGCCACGTCCTTGACCACGCAAATGAGCCCGCGCTGGCGCCTTTCGTCGCGGCAGATGCGGCAGGGATCGCGGGTGTCGAAATTGCCGCAAACGCCGCACTGGCGCACCGATTCGGCCAGTGCCGCGAGCGCGCGGGCCAGCGGCGCCAGCAGGGCCTGGCGCGAGCGCAGCAGGTGGAGCACGACGCGCTGGGCCGAGCGCGGCCCCAGTCCCGGCAAGCGCGCCAGCAGCTCCACAACGCGGCCGATCTCATCATTGCGCATGGACATGTCCTTCACGGCCCTTCCCATGCCCACCTGCCGGTGGGAAACCTCGCGACGATGTTCGCCGGACAAGGTATCATGGCATCGCGTGGACAATGCAAGAGGAGGCTTCGGGATGTTCGAGCTGTTTGGTGGCCATGTCGCGCTGGCGCGCAAAACGCGCATGATTTCCCCCGAAGAGGCCCTGCCCGGGCGGGAAGAGCCCATTGCCACCGCCACCCATCATTTCGTCTCCGGCCGGCCCCTGAAGGGGCCATACCCCGAAACGGCGCAAACCGTCCATTTCGGCATGGGCTGCTTCTGGGGAGCGGAGCGGGTGTTCTGGCAACATCCTGGCGTGTGGGTCACGGCCGTGGGCTACCAGGGTGGTTACACCCCCAACCCCACCTACGAGGAAGTCTGTTCCGGCAAGACCGGACACGCGGAAACCGTCATGGTGGTGTTCAAGCCGGAGAAGGTGCGCTTCGAGGATTTGCTGCGGCTGTTCTGGGAATCGCACGACCCTACCCAGGGAATGCGCCAGGGTAATGACATCGGCACCCAATATCGCTCTGCCATTTACACCACCACCGAGGAACAGCTGAACGCCGCACTGCGCTCCAAAGAGGTCTATGAGAAGGCATTGGAAGAGCGCGACAAGGGGCCCATCACCACGGAAATCCGCTCCGCTCAGCCTTTCCATTTCGCCGAGGAATACCACCAGCAATACCTGGCGAAGAATCCCGGTGGCTATTGCGGCCTGCGCGGCACTGGCGTCGCCTGTCCCGTGGAATGATACCAGAATGCATAAAGAACCACGCAGAAGCCCCGCGC
>JALVRJ010000007.1 GCA_027031305.1 Hyphomicrobiales bacterium
CTTCTCGTCATTCCGCCCCCTTCTCGCCATTCCGCCCCCTTCTCGTCATTCCGGCGAAAGCCGGAATCTCATGCGGTTGACACCGATGCCTGCTGCCCGAGGCCCCGGCTTACGCCGGGGTGAGGGGGATTTTCCGCGCCATTCCGACGAAAAACTTTCAGGCTCGTGCCGATGTGCAGCCGAAAGAGGCGGCAAGGCCCCTCCGGGCACTTCGTTCACAAGACCTGTTCCACCACGTCCGCCATCCTTTTTGCCGCATCCGGCCGCGCCTGCGCAACCGCCGCTTCGTGCGCCGCTCGCAGCTTCTCCGGCGCGGTCATCAGCTCCGCCAGCAGCCTTGCCAACGTCTTTCCATCCGCCTCGTGTTGCCGCACCACCCAGCCCGCGCCCATGCGCGCGAAGGCCTCCGCGTTCTGCCCCTGCTCGTCGTCGGCCAGGTACGGATAGGGCACCAGGATCGCCGGCCGGCCGATCACCAACAGCTCAGTTACCGTCGAGGCCCCGGCCCGGGCGATGACCAGTTGTGCCGCCGCCATGCGCCACGGCAGGTCGACAAGGAAGGGTGCCAGCTCCACCTCCTTCAGCGACAGCCCCGCCAGCGCCGCCTTCACCACCTCCATGTCCTCCGCCCGGCACTGCATGGTGAGCTCCACGCGGCCCCGCAGTTCTTCCGGCAGCGCGCGCAGCATGGCCGGCACCGCCTCGGCGAAGAAATGCGCCCCCTGCGAACCACCGGTGACCAACAGCCGGAAGGGACCATCCGGCCGTGGTGGCGCATAGGGCGTTTGCGCCGCCTTCAGCACCTCTTCGCGCACCGGGTTGCCCGTATGCACGGTCTTGCCCAGGTATTTTCGCGGCAATCCCGTTACCTCGGGAAAGGAGACGAACATGCGCCTGGCGAAAGGCGCCATCAACCGGTTGGCCTTGCCAATGGCCACTCCGGCGTCGTGGGTCATGACGGGCAGGCCCAGCAGATGCGCCGCCAACAGCGGCGGCAGGGAGGGATAGCCGCCGAAGCCCACCACGCAGCGCGCCCCCCGCGCGCGCAAGGCCGCCCGCGCCTTCATCACGCCGCTCACGATGCGCCACGCCTGCCCCGGAACCCGCCACGGTTGACGCAGGCTTATGGTCGCGGCCGGCACCAGCACCACCTCTCGGAAAGGAGCCAACGCCCCCACCGCCGCGTCCAGGTATCTGCGCGCCCGCTCTTCCGTGAACAGCACGCACACGTGTCCCCGCGCGGAGAGTTCCTGCGCCAGCGCCAGCGCCGGAAACAGGTGCCCGCCCGTGCCACCGGCGGCCAGCGCCACGACGCCACGCGCGCCATCATCGATGCCAGAATTCTCGGCCATGAACCATCGCGCCTCCTCAGGCGCCCGCCGCCAACGCCACCGAGCGCGTGGCCGGGCGCTCCACGTCGCGCCTGAGCAACGCCAGCGCCACCCCCAGCGCGAAGGCCGAGGCCATGAGCGACGACCCGCCATAGGACACGAACGGCAGGGTCATGCCCTTCGCCGGCAACAGCTGCACGTTCACGCCCATGTTGATGAAGGCCTGCAAGCCGAACAAGGTGGCGATGCCGCTCACCGCCAGCCGCCGGAACGGATCTCTTTCCGCCTGCGCCCGATACAGCAGGCGCAGGGCGATGAACGCCACCACCAGCAGGATGGTCATGATCGCCACCAGCCCGAATTCCTCGCCGATGGCCGCGAACAGAAAATCCGTGTGCGCGTCCGGCAGGTAGCGGTTGGCCCGTCCGCCGCCCGGGCCCATGCCCAGCAACCCGCCGTTGCGCAGAGCCTCCAGCGCGAAGTCCATCTGGTCACGCGCGCCGGGCGGCAGCTCCGGCGGGTGCAGGAAGCGGTCCACCCGCGCCCGCACGTGCGCGAAGGTTGCATAGGCCATCACCGCCGCGCCCGCGAGCGCCCCGCCCAGCATGAAGATGAACCGCCAGCGCAGGCCGAACAGGTAGAGCATCACGCCCCATGCAGCCGTCACCAGCGCCGTCTGTCCCATGTCCGGCTGCTTCAGCAGAAGCGCCACGAACAGAATGTAGAAGCCCCAGGCGAACAGCGCCGGCAGGCGCTCCGCCCTCAGCCGTGACTGTGCCAGCATCCACGCCGCCAGCACGATGAACGCGGGCTTGACGAATTCCGATGGTTGCAGGGACATCACGCCCAGGTTCACCCAGCGCCGCGCGCCCTTGATCTCCGGCCCGATGACCAGCGCGGCCAGCATCAGCAATATGCCCGCGCCATAAACGATGAGCGCCGCACGGCGCACCCCCCGGCCCGAAAGCAGGGTCATGCCCAGGAAAATCGCCGTGGCCGGAAACAGGTAGAACACGTGCCGGCGGAAGAAATGAAAGCTGTCCAGCCCGATGCGCTCCGCCACCGGCGGGCTGGCCGCCAGCGAGAAGATGACGCCCAGCGCCATCAGCAGGAACACCGCGCCGATAATGCTCCAGTCGACGGAATACCACCAGCGGGCCAGCAGTCCCTTGTCCTTGCGTGAAATGAGAACCGTCATGTCCTCGCCCCCGTGT
>JALVRJ010000008.1:0-5069 GCA_027031305.1 Hyphomicrobiales bacterium
GCGTGAAATACGGACCGCACGAATCGACCGGCTCAACGCGGTTCTCGATGCCATCGATGCCAAGATCGGCTTCGGCGAGAAAGGCATCGAGAAGGAGAAGGTGCTGCCCTATCGCCGCTATATCGATACCGTCAGCGGGGTGAAGGTCGACGTCACCGACTGGCAGGCGGCCTCCAGTACCCTTTTCGGCTGGCTGAGTTCCAGCGAAGGTGGCTTGCGCTGGGCCAGGAACATCGCCCTTTTCGTCATCACACTGGTGGCATTCTGGATCCTGGCCAAGCTGGTGAGCCGGGCGGTCAGCAAGGGGCTGTCGGCGATGGGCCATCTCTCGGTGCTGCTGACCAAGTTCATCATCTCCATGACCCGGCGGACCATCATGATCATCGGCATCCTGGTGGCGCTTGCGGCTCTGGAGGTGAACATCGGACCGCTCCTGGCCGTCATCGGCGCCGCCGGCTTCGTGGTCGCATTTGCCCTGCAGAGTACCCTCTCCAATTTCGCCAGCGGCATCATGATCATGTTCTACCGTCCCTTCGACGTGGACGACGCAGTGGAGGTCGCCGGCATTTCGGGCAAGGTGAAATCCATGAATCTGGTCAGTACCTCGCTGATGACCTTCGACAACAAGCTGATGATCGTGCCCAACAACTCGATCTGGGGGAACGTCATCACCAATGCCACCGGCAGTGACCAGCGGCGTATCGACCTGACCTTCGGTATCGGTTACGAGGACGATATCGATCAGGCCCAGAAGGTGCTGGAAGAGATCGTGAACAACCACCCCAAGGTGCTGAAGGAACCGGCGCCGGTGATCCGGGTGCACGAACTGGCCGACTCCTCGGTCAATTTCATCTGCAGACCCTGGTCCAAAACCGCGGATTACTGGACCGTGTACTGGGATATCACCCGGGCGGTGAAGGAGCGCTTCGACGCCGAGGGTATCTCTATTCCCTACCCGCAGCGGGATGTACATATCCTGGCCGACAAGCCGTTGCTGACCGCCATGCAACACCCCCAGCCGGAAGGCGGCGTCTCCCCCGAACAGCGGAGGGCCGGCGCCAGACAGTCGGAGGAGCAGGCCGGCATCGAGGCAGACGACGACAGCAACACGGTATGACATGTGAACCCGCCCTGAACAGGGCGCAATAAATTCAAGGACCCGATCCTCATGAACCTGTTTCACGATATCGCCGAGAAGGTGAAGGCCGCGCTGGAGGCGCTGAAGAAGGAAGGCGTGCTGGCGGCGGACGCCGATTTTTCCAACGTCAAGGTGGAGCCGCCGCGCGAGGCGGCCCACGGCGAAGTGACCACCAACGCCGCCATGGTGCTGGCCAGGCAGGCGAAGACGAAGCCTCGGGACCTGGCCGAGCGCATCGCCGAAAGGCTGCGCGCGGACGAGGACATCGCGAAGGTGGAGATCGCCGGGCCGGGCTTCATCAACATGTGGTTGTCGCAGGCTTTCCGGGCGCGGCTAATGAACGCCGTGCTGGCGCTGGGCGAGAGCTATGGCCGCTCTTCCCTGGGCAAGGGCGAGAAAGTGAACGTGGAATATGTCTCGGCCAACCCGACGGGGCCGCTGCACGTCGGCCATACGCGCGGCGCGGTGTTCGGCGACGCGCTGGCCAGCCTGCTGGAAGAGACGGGCCACGACGTTACGCGCGAATACTACATCAACGACGCCGGCGAGCAGGTGGACGTGCTGGCGCGTTCGGCATACCTGCGCTACCGCGAGGCGCTGGGCGAGGACATCGGCGAGATCCCGCCGGGCCTCTACCCGGGTGAATACCTCAAGCCGGTGGGCGTGGCGCTGGCGGAGAAACATGGCGAAGCGCTGTTGAACATGGCGGAGGAGGAATGGCTGCCGATCGTGCGCGACTTCGCCATCGAGAAGATGATGGAGATGATCCGCGACGACCTGGCGGCGCTGGGCATCACGCACGAGGTCTTCTTCTCCGAACGGAGCTTGCATGAATCGGGCGCCATCGAGGAGACCATCCGCGAACTGGAGGAGAAGGGGCTGGTCTACATGGGCCGGCTGCCGCCGCCGAAGGGCAGGCCACCGGAGGACTGGGAACCACGAGAGCAACTGCTGTTCAGGTCCACGGCATTCGGCGACGACATCGACCGGCCCCTGAAGAAGTCGAATGGCCGCTATACCTATTTCGCGGCTGACGTGGCCTACATCCGAGAAAAGCTGCGGCGCGGCTACAACCAGCTCGTCTATGTGCTGGGGGCGGATCACGGTGGCTACGTGAAGCGCTTGCAGGCGGCCAACGCGGCGTTGTCGGACGGCAAGGTGCCGCTGATCGCGCGATTGTGCCAGCTGGTGCGGCTGTTTCGCGGTGGCGAGCCGGTGAAGATGTCCAAGCGCGCGGGTGATTTCATCACCATGCGCGACGTGGTGGACGAGGTGGGCGCGGACGTGGTGCGGTTCATGATGCTGACGCGCTCCAACGACGCGCCGCTGGACTTCGACTTCGAGAAGGTAAAGGAGCAGTCGAGGGACAACCCCGTTTTCTACGTGCAATACGCGCACGCGCGCATCTGCTCGGTGTTCCGCAACGCCGAGGCGGAGCTGGACGATAGCATCTTGCGGCCGGAGCCAGAAACGATAAGATGGGAGCTGCTCGATGACGAGGCAGAGCGAATGCTGATGCGGCGGGCCGGCGAATATCCCCGGATGCTGGAAGCGGCGGCGAAGGCGCACGAGCCGCACCGGGTGGCCTTTTACCTGATGGACCTGGCGGCGGACTTTCATGCCTTGTGGAACAAGGGCAAGGAAAATCCACAATTGCGGTTCATTCTGCCCGACCAGCCGGAGCTGAGCGCGGCGCGGCTGGCGATGTTGCGCGTGGTGCGGCATTGCCTGCGCAACGGTTTGCGCGTCCTTGGCGTGCGCCCGGTGGAAGAGATGTGAGTATCGTTCGTGAACGCCCATCAATCGCCCATCCGGAAGACAGGGGATCATGGCTGACGACGACAGGAAAAAGATGGCGGCGCCTCCCCGGCCTCCCCGGGGAATGCCGCAGGGCAAGCCGGCGGGATCGCGCGCGCGCCTGACCGGGCGCGTGCCGCCGCCACCGCCGCCGCTGCGCACCCCCGGACCGGCCGCCGGCGCGGCGGAAAAAAGGCCAGGGGCCAAACCCATCCCGCGGCCGCCACGCATGGCCGGGCCGGCGCGCCCGGCCGGCGGCGCGGGTGCGGCCAAGGGAAAGGCCGCGCCACCGCCTCCGCCACCATTGCGCGGGGTCGGCGCCGGACAGAAGGGAGGGCAGGCACGCCAACAAAAGCTCGCGATGGGCCCCAAGATTCCCGCACGGCAAACGCCGCGTCATCCCGGAAGCGCCGGGGGCGGCATCGGGGGCGGTCGAGCAGCCCCGGCGAAGGCGCCGCAATCTCCTCCTGTGAGGTCCGGGCCGTCTCAACCAGGCGCGCCTCGGCCGGCCGCGCTCGGCGATGTTGACAGGACCGGGCGGGGCACTTCCGGCGCGGCGGGCAACATGGACGTGCATAATTTCGCCGAACGGCTGCGGGCGCAGCGTGAGGCGGCGGAGCGGCTGATCAGCCGGCGCAGCGCCGAGCAGAAGCCCCCTTCCGCGCCGGATCCGGGCAAACGCTCCGGCATGGCGGCGACAAGCGCCGCCGCCAGTGTCGCCGGGCTATCGTCGAAGACGATGGATACTGTGGGGCCCTCGCCGCGTCCCTCGATGGGACAGGAAGGCAGGGACGCTTCCGCCACCACGGAAAACATGGTGGGCGTTTCTCAGCCTCCCCACGGGCCACATGGCGCGGAATCGCCCCGGGAGGAAGAGGCCTTTTTCACCCGGGCTCCGCAAACAGCCGACATGCCTCCGACTCCCGACGTCGGGCCCCATTATCCGCCGGCCGCGCCACAGGGGCCCGAGGCCGGCATGGCGCACGGGCCTGCCGCGATGGAGTCGCCGCAACACGGTGTAGAGCCGCACCCCGCGGGAGGCGCTCACGCCGTTGAGGAAGGCGGGTATCTCGCGCCCGAGCCAGCCATCCAGCCCGGGCCTGCCACCCACGAGCCTGGGGCGGAATTGCTGGAACAGCCGGCTGAGGGCGTTCCGCCGCACGGGCCGTCCACGGCGCACGCCGGGCATGACGCGGCCGCTTACGGCGACGTCTACAATGAGCTGGAGCAACTGGACGAGCGGCCGCGCAAAGGCTCCGTGGCCCTGTTGATCGTGGCCTTCGTGCTCATTGCGGGGCTGGCGGCGGCGGCGGTGTTCTTCCTGTTCGGCAAGCGCGGCAGCGAAGGAGGGGCCTCCGCGACGAAGAACGTGCCGGTCATCAACGCGCCAGACAAGCCCGTCAAAATGAAGCCCAAAGGCGACGTGCCCGCCAAGCAGGCCACGCCGGCGCGGCGCAAGCTGATTTATGATCGCATCATCGACGAGGATGCCGCCGGGACTAAGCCGGTCCAGCCGCCGGCCGCACCGCCACCGGCCGTGCAGCCGGCGCCGGCGCCACAGGACAACGCCACGCCCCTGCCGCCACCATTGCCGCCGCCGCCATCGCTGGGCGATGACCAGGGCAACGGCAAGGCCGTTCCCGACGTTCCGGCAAGCGAGGACAAGGGCGGGGAAACGCGCACCGCCGAAACGGAACCCACCACCGTCGCTCCGGCGGGGGGCGGCGTGGAGGAAAGCACGCCCACGAGACCTAAAGCTGATACTACGGAGGCCATCACGGCCGGCGCAGGGGAGTTGAGCTCGGCGGCGAAGGCGTTCGCCTCGTCGGCCAAGCCGTCAGCAACGGCCAGGTCCACGGCTGACGAAGCGAGCAAGAGAGTTGCGGAGGCCACCGGCATCGCCATGCCCTCCGGCAATGGCGGGACGGCGGAGGAAAAACCGGCCGCAAGGGAAAAGGTGGGGGCCGCTCCGCCGCGCGCCACCGCCCCCTCGGCCGCGTCCAGCGCGGCAGAGGCGGCGATGCGCTCCATCGTATTGGTTCCGCGGTAAATTTCATCGATGATAAACAGGTACCGGTTTTCATTTTCGTTCAGGCGGATAAATTCCAGCAGGGCTTCGATCTCCTGGTAATAG
>JALVRJ010000008.1:5079-7317 GCA_027031305.1 Hyphomicrobiales bacterium
CCTCGGCCGCGTCCAGCGCCGGGAACAAGAAGGGCGAACCCAAGGCGCGCAAGCGCGCCAGGTCCGTCGCAAGGGCTGTCGCCCGCCCGTCACGCAAGAAAGGCGAGGTTGCGAAGGCGCCGTCCGCGCGCAAGGTGGCGACACCAAGGCCGCGCGTGGCGCGCAAGCCGGCACGCAAGGCCAGCGAAACGAGGCTGGCCGCGCGCGGGCCCATTCCCCTGCCTGGCGCGGTGCCTCTGACGTCGTCGCTTCCTTCCGCCGTGCGCCCCGCGACCACAGGGAGTGTCGCGAAGCGGGCGGATGATACCGTGCGGGCCTTCGCGCCGACCCCGGCCAGACCGCCCGTGAGCGGACGCAAGCGCACGAACTTCAAGCAGGTCAAGGTGCTGGGCGCGCCGTCACGGTCCGCCATTCCCCTGGTGAAGCCGGCGCCACAACCACGCCGGATGGCTTCCATCGACAGGGCGCCTCGGGCCGCCGCGCCACTGGCGCAAACCGCGTCCCGGCGCGGCGGCACCGCCAGCGCCGGCGGCTACAAGGTGCAGCTCGCCGCCTTTCGTTCCCGACAGGACGCACTGCGCGCCTGGCAGCGTATCCGCGCCAGGCATGGCCGCATCCTCGGCGGCTTGCAGCCCATCATCACCACCAAGCAGCTGGGGGACGCCGGCACGTTCTACCGGCTCAGCATAGGCCCCCTGCCCTCGCGCCAGCAGGCGGCGCGGCTCTGCCAACAGCTCATCGCGCGTGGCGAGCCGGATTGCCTCATCCGCAAGTGAGGTGACATGACGCCTCGCGCAAGCGGAGCCCTCTCCTGATTTTCATCGGATCGCGTGAATGACCCTGAAAGCTCTCATCTGCGGCTGTGCCGGCCCCACCCTCTCGGAGGAGGAACGGGCCTTTTTCGCCGAGGAAAGGCCTTTTGGCCTCATCCTGTTCGCGCGCAACGTGGAAAGTCCAGCCCAAGTGCGCGCGCTGACGGCGGATTTCCGCGCGCTGGCGGGCCGTGAAGAGGCGCCGGTGTTCATCGACCAGGAAGGAGGCCGGGTGCAGCGCCTGCGACCGCCGCACTGGCGCGATTACCCGCCGGCCGCCACCTTCGGCGCGCTATGGAAACAAGACCCGCTGGCGGCGCTGAACGCGGCGCGGGCCGTCACGTGGCTGCTTGGTCGCGAACTGGCCGAGATCGGCGTCAACGCCGACTGTCTTCCCGTTCTGGACGTGCCGGTGGCGGGCAGCCACGACATCATCGGCGATCGCGCCTACGCGGAAGAGCCAGTGGCGGCGGCGCTGCTGGCCCGCGCCGCCGTGGCGGGCCTGCGGGCGGCGGGGGTGGCGCCGGTCATCAAGCACATTCCCGGACATGGCAGGGCGCGGGTGGACAGTCACGAGAAACTTCCCGTGGTGGACGCGCCGCTGGAGGCGTTGCGCGGGCACGACTTCCTGCCGTTCGCGGCGCTGGCCGACGCGCCCATGGCGATGACGGCGCACGTGGTCTACGCCGCCGTTGACGGGCGCAACCCGGCCACCACCTCACGCGTGGTCATCCATGACGTCATTCGGGGAGAAATCGGCTTTTCCGGCCTGTTGATGAGCGACGACCTGAACATGCGGGCCCTGGAGGGTCCGCTGGCGGCGCGCGCGGAGGCGGCGCTGGAGGCGGGGTGCGACGTGGTCTTGCATTGCTCCGGAAGGCTTGACGAAATGCGGGCGGTGGCCGCCGTCTGTCCCGTTCTGTCCGGCGAGGCCCTGCGGCGCGCCGAGGGGGCCATGGCGGCCACGAGGCCGGAAGGACTGGCGCCGGAGAAACGCGTGGCGGAAGGTTGGCTGGAAAGGCTGTCTGGCCTGTCCTGAGCCGCATACCCCTGCCTCGCCACCGGGGGCGGCGCGCTCCGACCTTTCCCCAGCGCGGCGCCCTTCGCTTGTGCCGGTCCGGTGGCTGGCCCAGAATGCCGTTGAGGCGAATCAGTGCACATGGAACAGGATGGCTCCATGAACGGCGAGGAGGAGAGCACCCGGGACGCAGACGTGGCCGGCGATGGCGCGCGCTGGCCCGATGATGTCGTGGGAGGCGATGCCGTCGCCAGCGCATCTCCGCGCGGGAAGTCCGAAGGAGCGGAGGAGGCCCTCGTCCTGAAACTGAGGTCCTACGAGGGACCGCTGGACCTGTTGCTGGACCTGGCGCGGCGGCAGAAGGTGGACCTGGCGGAAATCTCGGTGCTGGAGCTGGTGGAGCAATAT
>JALVRJ010000008.1:7327-7771 GCA_027031305.1 Hyphomicrobiales bacterium
TGGAGCTGGCGGCGGCCTGGCTGGTGATGGCGGCGTGGCTGACGCTGTTGAAATCGCGCTTGCTGCTGCCCACCCCGCCGGAAGAGGACGAGGCGGGGGACGCGGAGGAAATGGCGGCGCGCCTGGCGTTTCGGCTGAAGCGGCTGGAGGCCATGCGCGAGGCGGCCCGACAACTGATGCTGCGGCCACGGCTGGGGGTGGACGTGCACGGACGCGGCCAGCCGGAGCCGGTGGTGGTGCGACGACGCCCCGCCTACGACGACAAGATCGTCGACCTGCTTGCGGCCTATGCCACCATCGTCCGGCGCAAGGCGGCGCGGCGCGAATACCATTTTTCGCCGGCGCCGGTGTGGACGATCCACGAGGTGCGCGAGGCGCTGGAGGAGGTGTTGCCGGAGGTTGCCGAGTGGCGGCCGCTGGACGAGATCGTGGCCAGCGCCGAGC
>JALVRJ010000009.1 GCA_027031305.1 Hyphomicrobiales bacterium
GAATGGTGATCCGGATGCCGGTGCTGGCGTTGTTGCTCTCGTTGCTCTCGTTGGTCTCGGTATTGTTGTAGTCGGCCACCACGCCGATCCAGTAGGTGCCGGGCGCCAGGTTCGAGGGCAGGGTGAGCGTTTGCGTTTCGGGGTCAACCGCGCCCGGCGCGTTGCTGCTGGTGGACCACTGGGTGGCGAGCAGGGTGTCCGAGGTTGAAATGATGCTATTCGTCGACAGGTAGATGCCGGCCTTCGTGTCCTTCGCCGTTCCGGCACCGATGTTCTTGATCTTGTAGTCGACCGTGATGGTGCTGCCCGCCGCAGGGCGCGTGTTCGACACCGAAACGTCCGACGCAACCAGGTCGGGCTTTTGCTGGGAGGGCTGCGTTCTTTGCTTTATTGTTATTGAAGTTACATATCCAGCGTTATTGAATTCATCGCTTTCAGGTACACTTTTCCCTGCGTCAGCAATGGCGCCAATGTAGTATGTGCCCTTGGGAAGGTTGGGAAGAGAAACGTATTCGTTGTGGTAAAAAGTGCCTTGCGAAGATAATGATGGTGTATATAAAACTTTTAAAAGACTATCCGTAGAGTCAATGGTGTAATCTTGAGATATATATAACCTTGTTTGGCTTGCAGGAGCGGTGCCATCTCCCCAGTTCTTTACTTGGGTCTGGATATATATGCTATCCCCGGGATAGGCGCTTCCTGGAGAAACACTTAGCACATTTGCGACAAGGTCCGGGGAATTTCCGGGGGAAACTGTAAAGGAAGTATAAGAAATATTATTTCCTTCTCCACTCCCTTCTGGAACTTTATTGCTAGAATCAACTTTTATTATCAATTTCCATTGTCCCGGGGAAATGCCGAGAGGAACAAGAGGGGAGGCATTCACGTTATCAAGTTTTCCATTAGGCTGAATATTTCGACTAATCGGGAGCACGCCCAAAAAAGTATCGTCATAAGAAAGTGTGGAATCACTTGAAATATAGAAAGACACGTCAAAAGTGGTATTCGTTGTTGCCCCCCCTTGGTTTGATATATCAAATGTCAACTGGAGCCTGTCTCCGGGGGCAGGATCTGATCCTACGATATTGATATCAGAAACAACAAGGTCAGCTTGCTGCGGGCCAGGATTTGGGCCAAGCTTTGACCAGTCACCCTTCCCGTTGCCTTTCAGATCCTGTGGGAAATACGTGTTCACATAGCTTTGATCCAGGCGGGAAACATAAGCGGCGCCATACTTGCCATCATTGCCACCAAAAAAGCTCTCTATATCCGATAGGGAATGCTTGGAAATTTTCGTGTATGGCCCCGACAAAATATTCGTGAAAAAGTTGTCGACAACCTTTCCGCCTCCTACATAAATGAAAGAGTGAGCATTTACCTTGCCATTGAGGAAACTGCTTTCATTGCCATTGTCATCCTTGTATACACGGACGACATCTCCAGGCTGCAAGGTATTTCTGAGTTGAGAAACCGATATGTTCTTGCCCCCCAAGACCGGCATCCAGCCGTCACCCCCCACATTTGTCTTCCAGGAATGAGGTACAACATAGGGGGCATCCAAGGGCTTCCGGGGGTCATTAGAGTACGTCATGTTACGGGTGTCGAAAAAGGGCGCGCCGGCCAAGTTTGTCACGCCCCAGACAAAGGCAGCACACCCGTCATCTTTCCATGTAATTCCAATATTGTCCTTAGCTATATTGACAACTTCGGAGGGAGTAATCCTTGTAGAAATGGAAGTTGCCTTCAATATTCCTGCGTATGCCATGTTATTGCCCTCCCACGTTGAGAGATATCAAGCTCACTTCTTGTGCTTGCGCCACTTCAGCTTTCTTCCGGCTAATGGTCCTACGTGAATCTCGTTACCCTCTTCATCCTTTCCGCCCGGGTAGGTGATCTGTCGCAGCAATTGCTCCAGCAAACGGAGCGGATTTTCCATCAGCCTCTGATCCACCTCTTCCGACACCCGTGCCCATGTGATTGCGACGACGGGAATTTTTTCGCTTCCGGAACACGCTGTATGCATGATGACGAAGTCGCCCGTGAGAATGGCGGGCAGAATCATCCACTCTAGATTGGCGATGGCGATGTTGTGGCAAGATAGTGAAACTGGTCGATGTCAACCATTTTCCAGATCCCGTGTGAACGACGATACCGAAGGTTTCATCTGGTTCAACCTTATCATCATCAATTATTTCCAACCCAACAGCATTGGTCTTGACATATTCCCAGCCTTTCTGAAATGTAAGTGGAACATTTCTTAATCCTACATAATCATTGTTGTTGTATACCCCACTTCCTCTCCAATTCTGGAAGGTGCTAACATATACAACTTCTGTTTTTGAGGCATCGTCTCTCCATATTGTAAAATACTGCGTTCCTGCGCTATCTTCATCAAGACTAATTGTAGTTGGATATATCGAGTAAGTCATTTTTTAACCTTTCTTGTTCTGCTTGCGATATGCCGTGGCACCTCTTCTCTGAAATGCTGAAGCCCTAAATTATGACTAGTGTATCATAATGAACCAATTTTTCAACCATGCCTTGTGTTTCCGGTGCCGGCCAGCTTTCAGTCGCTGCGCAGGATGCGGCGTGCATGGGGGAGAAGGGTGTCGACAAACAGAATGTCGAAGGGTCGGCGGGCGCGCGTGGCAAGGAACACCTCCACAGGCATTCCTGGGACGATACGACGTTCATCGCCGAGCCTTTTCAATTGTGCCGGCGGCACTTCTATTTCCACGCGATAATATGGTGCCTGCCCGCGTAGGCCCGCCACGGGAGCGGGTGAAACCATGCGCACCAGCCCCTTCAGTTTTGGGGTGTTCCTGGTGCTGAACGCCGTGAAATAGAGCCATGCGACCTGACCGGGATGAACGCTGTCAATGTCGACGGGGCGCACTTGTGCCTCGATGACAAGCGGCTCCTTGTCCGGAACAATCTGGAGGACGGGATTGCCCGGCTTGATGACGCCGCCTATGGTGCGCACCGCAAGGTTGAAGACGTGACCCGAAATGGGCGCGCGGATTTCTGTCCGCGCCAGCTTCTGTTCCAGCGCATGGAGTTTTTCCTTCAGATTCGCGGCCTCCTCCTCGCGTTTTACAAGGGCTTCCATCACGCGTGCCAGAAAATCCCGCTTCAATTGAGTCAACTGTTGCGCGAACCTAGCTATTTCCGCCTGTCGTCGGGCGATTTCCTCCAGCAAATTGCCATGTTCACCTTCCAGCCGCGCTTCTTCCCGTTGCAGGGCCAGAAGCCGGGAGCGTATCGCCTGGCCCTTCTCTACAAGACCGGATACGGTGCCGATCTCTTCGCGCACCAACGCGGATTGCCTGCGGACCGCTTTTAGCCTGGCCCGCAATCCGGCTATGGCCTTTTCGTGCGCGGCGATGCTCTGTTCGTAGAGTTGTTGTTGTCCCCGAAGGGCCTGTCGCCGCGAAATGAACAGGGCGCGCTGCATATGCATCATCTCGCGGATTTGTGGATCCCCTGTCGCCCCTTGCACGAGATTGGCGGGAAATCGCAATTCCTCCGCATTGTCGCGCTCGGCCTTCAGACGTGCGATGTCCACCAGCACGTTGTTGAGCTTGTTGCGGGTAATGCCCAGATCGGCGCGCAGGACTTCATCCTGCAGAACAATCAGAACCTGCCCCTTTCCGACCGCATCTCCCTCACGGACGCGAATCTCCGTCACCACGCCACCGTCGGGATGCTGAACGGTTCTGACACCGCTTTCCGGGCTGACTTGCCCGGCCGCGACAACGGCGCCGGATATGCGGGTAAAAAGCGCCCACGCGCCGCCAGCGCCGAAAACGAGCAAAACGACCACCCATCCGGCAATCAGCCAGCGACGCAATCCATCTCCTGCGGATCCCCTGTGAGCATTGCCCACGTTGTCCGTCATCGCCGTGCCACCTTGATGCTGTATCCGGCCGAAAGAGTTCCGGAGGATGTGGACGAAGCTGAAGAAGAACGCCTGGAAGGATTGACGGCCTTTAGCTTTCCGGAACCGTTGCCATCCAGTTTCAGGTGCAAGTCCACCAGTTCTGCAGGCGGCGCGGCGTGATCGATCAACACGATTCCGCACCCCTGCCTTTTCAAATTGGCCAAGGCGTAATAGAAGGCTTGCCGGCCTTCCTTGTCGAGATCCGCCGTTGGTTCATCCAGAACATAAACTCCCGGATCATTCCACGCGGCGCGCGCCAGGGCAACCTTGCGCTGTTCGCCGGCGGACAGTAGACGCCCGGCTGGCCCCACCTGACGGTTGAGGCCACCCATTTTCTTGATCGCCTCATACACGCCCATGCGCTTCGCAGCAGCCAGGATTTCCTCTTCCGTGGCAGCAGGATCGAATCTGCTGATATTGTCGCCGATCGTGCCGGTCATGAGCTGCGCGGCCTGGGGCACATATCCGAGATGACGTCCCAACTGTTCCTCTGGCCACCCTCGCAGGTCCACGCCGGCCAACAAGACCTTGCCGGTTCCCATGGGTGGCCAGAGGCCCGTTAGCGCCCGCGCCAATGTCGATTTGCCCGCTCCGTTGCCGCCCGTGACAAGCATCAGCTGGCCTGGCTCCAGCCTGAAGCCGATATTGCGCAACACGGGTTTCGCAAGGCCGGGCGGAGCGACGAAGAGTTCTTGCGCTTCCAGTTTGCCCAGACGTTGGACCTCGGGGACCAGTGTTGGCGAGGGAGGCATTGTTGCCAATTTCTCCAGGTCGGCATCCAGGCGCTTGGCCGCTTCCCTGGCCTGCTTGAAACTGCGCCAGTGCGTGATGGCGTTTTCCACCGGATACAAGGCCCGCCCAAGCATGATGGAGGCGGCGATCATCACCCCGGGAGTGATTTCCTGCCGCAGCACCAGCCATGCCCCCAGTCCAAGCATGGCGGATTGCAGGAACAATCGCACGGCCTTGGCCATGGAGGAAAGGCCGGAACTGCGATCACGTAGCTTCAGAAGGGCGCCCTGGAATGCCTCATGGGCGCGTGACCAGCGGCGGCGGATGTTCTCCAGCATTCCAAGCGCCTTGGCAGCTTCCATGGCGCCAAGAATTTCATGCATCGTGCCCGCGGCAACATTCCGGGTTTTCGCAACTTCTTCTTGGGGCTTGCGCAGACGATATTCATTGGCGAGCGCCGTGAAAAAAAGCAATATGGCGGCAAAAATGGCGAAAAGAGCAAGATAGGGATGAAAAAGCCAGATGATGAAAATATAGAAAGGCATGAATGGAGCGTCGAAAAAAGCCGTGATGGCGGGGCCACCGACAAAGCCGGTAATGGCCTCGATGTCAGCATGCGGTCTACGCGCAAGGGTGATGTTTCCGGAATTCGCCATGATGCGCGCGCTGAGGTTGAACAATCCGTCGCGCAAACGCTCGTCTATTCGCTTTGCGAGACGCACCAGCAAACGTGAGCGCACCAGGTCCAGGATGCCCATGGCCAGGAACATGAGCATCATGAGAATGCTGAGGGCAATGAGCGTTTCAAGGCTGTTGGAAGGCAGTACCCGGCCATATATCTGGAGCATGTATATGGAGCCGGTGAGCATCAATATGCTCACTGCCAGGCTGATGACAAGCCAAACGAAAAAAATCAAACGGGCATGGGATAACACCGCCTGAGTTGCGGTCGCAATCCTCCTTTCGTTGGTGGCCATGGACAGCCTCTCGAAATGTATGCACGCATGAAATGCCTGACTTCATGCAACCCTGCATTACCATACAATCACTGCTCGGATATGCAAGCTGTAGGAATATCCAATCTTGATCCTGGCACGCAAATCTAACGGATTACAACGGAGAGAAGTGCAAGCCAGAATACACATTGCTGGCCATCATCATAAATTCAATTGATCAGTCGGATTGTTGCCTCCGTAAGGATCCTTTTTATATTCGATGTGAAATTGTCATCTTGATCATGAAACTATCCCAAATGGTTTCGTGAACAACCTGGCCAATCTGTCAATTCATGGGATCAGAACTTGAAAAGGTGACAAAATACAACTGGCTATCCTAGATAACGAATTTGCCGCTTCACAACTCATTGAATGTCAAGCACAAATCATGACGGCTCATGGTTCGTGTTCGACATTCAAGGAATTCTCAGCGCTGAACGTGCTTTTCCAGGGCCGTCCCTCGTATCATTGCTGACTGGAAATCTTCTGCCAGGCCTGACCACTGCCCAGCATCTCGCGCAGGTAGGCCATGTTCAGCGCCACCTGCTTCGGCGGTAGATCGTTGCTGGCCAGGTAGCGCGCCTCGTCGAAGCGTCCTTGCAGGCCGACGGCGAGCGCCAGGTTCTGGCGAACCTTCATGGCCAGCCTGCCCCGCGCCAGCTTCATGGCCTGGCGCAAATGCGTTTCCGCCTGTTCCGGCTTGCCGTCGAGCAGGTAGCTCATGGCCAGGTTGTTGAGGATTTTCGGATTGTCCGGCGACACCTTCAGGGCCAGCGCGTAGTTCTGGCGCGCCTCGTCGTGGCGTCCCTGCGCGGCCAGGGCCGAGCCGAGGGCGTTGAAGACCTGCCAGTCGCGTTGGCCCATGGCCAGCAGCCGGCGCAGTTGCTGTTCCGCTTGCACGGCGCGGTTGGCGCGCAACAGCTCGATGGCATAATGCCGGCGCAGGTCGGCGCGGCCGGGATTGGCCTCCACCACCTTTTTCAGGACTTCCACCTGCTCGTCGCGCTGACCGAGCCTTTTCAGGGCGTCGGCCAGGCGCAGGCCAATGGCGGCGTCGCCCGGGTGCTTCTTCCAGGCCTTGCGCAGCTCCATGACCTCGCGCAGCGAGGCCGGCCGTTCCGGTGCCAGGGAAATGGAGCCGGTGGTGATGTCGGCGCCACGGTGGGCGGAGGTGGTCTTGCAACCGGACAGCGCCAGCGCCGAGGTCAGCAGCACCAGCGCCAGCACGGCATGTCGGCCAAGGGTGCGCGGCCGTCGTGAATCCCTCGTGCACATGGTCTTTTCCGGGCTCCGTGAGAAGTGATTTCCGTTCCGGCCCCATGTTTGCAGACAAGACGTCAACAAACTGTTAACCATGAATGCATTCACTTGACCGTGGAAATGGAAACGAGCGGGAGCCGAGCGGTGATGGACATACTTGATCTCCTGGCGATGGACGTGCCGGCCGGAGAAGCCACCAGCATCCTGCTGGTGGCCGCCGACCACCGCGAGGAGGCCCTGGCAAGCCTGGCCGAGCCGGAAAGGCAATGGATCCGGCGTGTCGGGTTTCACGCCCGGCCCGGCGAGATGGTGATCGTGCCACGCGCCAGCGGAAGCATCGCCCTCGTGCTGGCGGGCGCGGGCGAATGCGAGCGGCCTTCCATCGCGCCCGGCGCCCTGGCACGCAAGGTGCCGGCGGCAACATATGCGTTCGACTTTCGTTTCGCCCCCCGGGTGAACGCCGCCCTGGCCACTCTCGGCTGGCTGCTTTCGGCCTATCGTTTCGACCGTTACAAGCAGAGTGAAACCGTCGAGGTTGAACACCCACGCGCGCAGCTCGTCGTTCCCGATGGCGTCGATGCCGCCGCTGTCGCGCGACAGGCGGAGGCGGTGTGGCTGGGACGCGATCTCGTCAACACCCCGGCCAACGACCTGGGCCCGGCGGAGCTGGCGGTACAGGTGAAGACGCTGGCGGCGGCATTCGGCGCCGATGTCCGGGAAATTCGTGGCGAAGAACTCGAACACGGCTGGCCGCTGGTGCACGCGGTGGGCAAGGGAGCGGAACGGGCCCGTGCCCCGCGGGTGCTGGACATGCGCTGGGG
>JALVRJ010000010.1:0-1594 GCA_027031305.1 Hyphomicrobiales bacterium
CCAGCGGCAGGCCAAGAGCCGTTTTCAGAACATCACGGCGACGCACGGCCCAGGCCCTCCTTGAGCTTGCGCGCGATCCACAGGGCGTCGCGCTCGGTGAGAATGCCGCGCCACGCCGGCATCGGGGTGCCGGGAATGCCGTCAAGTATGATGCGGGCGAGGGTGCGGGCGTCGCGGCCGGCGAGGTTTTTCGGCAACAGGGGCTTGCCCAGCCCGCCCTTCAGCGTCAGCCCATGGCAGGAGCCGCAATCGTGCCGCACCAGGCGCAACAGCTCCGCCTTGGGCGTGTCCGCACGCCGCTGGCAGTCATTTCCGGCCTCGGCGGCCATGGCGCCGCCAAAGGCCAGCGCCAAGAACAGCCCCCAAGCCAGAGGAAGAGCCCGCCGGCGGTTCACCCGGCTTTCTCGCGCACGGTCACGATACGGAAAATCCAGTGCCGTCATGGTGTCGCTTCTCCCTCTGTCCATGAACCCTAGAAAAGCGGCCTTGGCGGCACATTGACGGCTGTCAATTGCGCGGGGGCGCGTCATGCGGCAAGCGGCCGCGCACAGGCGCAAGAGCCCTACTTTCTTTCCGAATTCTGCGCGTCGGCCTCGGGCTTCAACGCGCTGAGGTAGAGCGCCACGCCTTCCATGGCCAGCCGCGGCAGGTTCCTGGCGATATGGCGCATGATGGCGTTGTCCGTCCGACGTTCTCCGCTCTGGAAGGCCAGCAGCTGGTTGACGATATACTTGCGATGCTGGCCGGCCAGCCGTGGCAGCGTTTCACTGCCGCGCGCGTCCTCGCCATGGCATTCGCGGCAAGCGGGAATGTCGGCGAAGCCATCGCCATAACGGAAATAGTATTCTCCCATGCGTATCAGCAGCTTCTTCTTCGGCGTGCGGGGCGCGCGGTGGCTCAGCGGCGGCCGGGAGGAAAACCAGGTGGCGAGAGCGGCGATTTCCGCGTCGGTCAGCCTGGCGGCCTGCTCGTTCATGATGTCGCTCTTGCGCACGCCGGAGCGAAACAGTCTCAGCTGCTTCTCCAAGTATGCGCGATTCTGCCCCGCAAGGCGCGGATAAATCGCATTGGACGCCTCGCCATCGCGGCCATGGCAAAGCTTGCAACGTTCTTCGATGATCTTCTTCACACTCGCCGGCGGCTCCACCACCGTGGCCGCCATGACCGCCGGGGCCGCCAACAGGCCAAGGCCAAGGCCCAGGGCCAGCGCGAAACCTTTCCTTTCACGCGTCATTGTCATTTCCTCCCGTTCTATCGTTGTCACCTCTGCTTGTTCTTGTAATTCCGCCGCCACGCCCATTGCCAACATCATTTGCCACTGCCAGCTTCCGGCTTGAGCGTGCTCAGGAAAAGCGCCACGCCCTCCATGGCGAGGCGGGAAAGCCTCCTGGCGATATGGCGCATCATGGCGTTGTCCGTCTGGCGCTTGCCACTCTGGAAGGCCAGCAGCTGGTTGACGATATACTTGCGATGCTGACCGGCAAGCCGCGGCAGGGTCTTGCTGCCGCGCGCGTCCTTACCGTGGCAGGTGGTGCAGGGCGGCACGTCCTGGAACGGATCACCGTAATGGAAGACATAGCGCCCCACCTGCCAC
>JALVRJ010000010.1:1604-7651 GCA_027031305.1 Hyphomicrobiales bacterium
CGCTCCCATTCGTCCGGAGCCAGCTTGTGGGCCAGCGGTGGCTGGGCGGAGAACCAGGTGGCAAGCGCGGCGATTTCCGCATCCGTGAGGTCGGCGGCCTGCTCGTTCATGATGTCGCTCTTGCGGGCGCTGGAACGGAACAGTTTCAGCTGCTTTTCCAGATATTCGCGGTTCTGCGCCGCCAGGCGCGGGTAGATGGGGTTGGAGGCCTCGCCCCGCTCGCCGTGGCAGAAGACACAGGCCTCGTCGATGATCTCGCGCACCCGCTCCTTAATCGCCGGCGACAGATCGGCCGCGGCCCGGGCATCGCCAGCCACGACGGCGCCCATCCCCAGGGCCAACAGGAGCGACAGAATTCCCTTCCCGCGGGTGGCCCTATTTTTCACGTGCCTGATACAGCTCATGCGGTGACTTCCCTTTGGTATTTTGCAGCCATCCCCGGCCTTTTCGCCTGGCCAAATGAACCATGCCCGCGCGTCAGGCTCAAGCGGCGGAGCATGGCGGAGGAAGGAAAATTTCCATATGGAAAACATGGGAAGCCCCTTGACTTCGGATTTCTTATTGGAATAATTCTAATTAGATGATCGTGAACCTTTCTCGGTCGCGCCTGCCCGGCCACTCCCCCGCCGGGCGGCGTGTTGCGCGGAGAATGTCCGCGAGGGGGAAACGATTGCAAATGGATAGCCAAGGAGGAAACCAGCATGGCTGATCTGAAAGGATCGAAGACGGAGGAGAACCTGAAGGCAGCATTCGCCGGCGAGAGCCAGGCCAACCGGCGCTATCTCTACTTCGCCCAGCAGGCGGACGTGGAGGGCTACAACGACGTGGCCGCCCTGTTCCGCTCCACCGCGGAGGGCGAGACGGGCCATGCCTTTGGCCATCTCGAGTATCTGGAGCAGGTGGGCGACCCGGCCACGGGGCTTCCCATCGGCAACACCCAGGACAACCTGAAGGCGGCCGTGGCGGGCGAAACCTACGAATACACCGACATGTATCCGGGCATGGCCAAGACCGCCCGCGAGGAGGGCTTCGACGAGATCGCCGACTGGTTCGAGACGCTGGCCAAGGCCGAGCGTTCGCACGCCAACCGCTACCAGAAGGCGCTGGACGAGCTGGAGGCGTAACACACCTGTTGCCGCGCCGCGCGCCCGCGAAAGGGAAAAGCTGTTTCCGGGTGCGCGGAGCGGCCCTTTTTCCGAGTCAGTTTATTGAATGATTTGAAGTCGCAACATTTGCCCGGCGAGGCGCAAGGGGAGCCGACATCATGAACGAGAAGAAGACCACCGAAGGCGCGCGCGAAGGAAACCTGGAGGCGCCGCAGCGCCATCCGGTGAAGTGGCGGGATCCGGCCTTTTATGACGAAGAGGCGCTGCTGAAGGAGATGGAGCGCGTCTTCGACCTCTGCCATGGCTGCCGGCGCTGCGTGAACCTGTGCAATGCCTTCCCCACCCTGTTCGACCTGGTGGACGAATCGCCGACCATGGAAATCGACGGCGTGGACAAGAACGATTACTGGAAGGTCGTGGACGAATGCTACCTGTGCGATTTGTGCTTCATGACCAAGTGCCCCTACACGCCGCCGCATCCGTGGAACATCGACTTCCCGCACCTGATGCTGCAGGGCAAGGCGTTCCAATATCGCAAGAAGGGCGCGAAGCTGCGCGACAGGCTGCTGACCAGCACCGACCTCATGGGCAGGTTCTTCGCCAGACCGCTCATCGCCCAGGCGGTGAACGCGGCGAACCGCATCAATCCGCTGCGCAAGGCGCTGGAAGGATCCTTCGCCATCAACCACGAGGCGTGGATTCCGCCCTTCGCGCCGAAGACGGCGGCGAAGCGCCTGAAGGACTACCGGGGGCGCGACGGCCAGGCGGAGCCGGCGGGGCGCACGACGGGCAAGGTGGCGGTGTTCCTCACCTGCTATGCCAACCACAACGAGCCGAAGGTGGCGGAAGACCTGGTGAAGGTGCTGGAGCACAACGGCCTCGTCGTGCGCGTGGCCGAATACAAAAGCTGCTGCGGGATGCCGAAGATGGAGCTGGGCGACATGGAGGCCGTGGCGCGCATGAAGGAAGCCAACATCCCCTATCTGGCGCAACTGGTGGACGAGGGCTTCGATTTCGTGGCGCCGGTGCCTTCCTGCGCGCTGATGTTCCGGCAAGAGCTGCCGCTGCTGTTCCCCGATGACCCGCAGGTGCAGAAGGTGGCGAAGGCCTTCTTCGACCCGTTCGAATATCTGTTCGAGCGCCACCGCGAGGGCAAGATGAACACCGACTTCCGGCAAGGGCTGGGTCGCGTGGTCTATCACGCCGCCTGTCACCAGCGGGTGCAGAACATCGGCCGCAAGACCATGGAGGTTTTAAAACTCATTCCGGATACGGAAGTGAGGATCGTGGAGCGCTGCTCCGGCCATGACGGCACCTATGCGGTGAAGGCGGAGCATCACGAGGCGGCGGTGAAGATCGGCCGTCCCGTCGCCCGCCAGGTGCAGAGCCAGAAGGCGGATCATTACGGCTCTGACTGCCCCATGGCAGGCCATCACATCGAGCACATCTATGAGGAACACCTGAAGGCCGGCGAAAGGGAAGTGGAGCACCCCATCAGCCTGCTGCGCAAGGCCTACGGCATTTGACGACACGGCGTTTGAAGAGGAGAAGAACACCACACGACACAATATCATTACCTTACTCGTCACCCCGGCGAAAGCCGGGGTGACGAGCCACAGACTCATGTGTTCATGGCCCGGGATGCCGGCTTTCGCCGGCATGACGAGATGAATGTCGTTAAGTGCGGAAAAGGAGGTAAGATCATGGCCAACGAAGGATATCACGAACCGGTTGAGGAGCTGTCGGCCGAGGCGCGCGATCTGCATCGCGCCATCACCTCCCTGATGGAGGAGCTGGAGGCGGTGGACTGGTACAACCAGCGCATGGAAGCCTGCAAGGACGAGGAGCTGCGCGCCATTCTCGAACACAACAGGGATGAAGAGAAGGAGCACGCGGCCATGATCCTGGAATGGATCCGCCGCCGCGATCCGGCCTTCGACCGCGAGCTGCGCGACTGGTTGTTCACCGACAGGCCCCTGAAGCCGACGCACCACAAGCGCGAGGATTGACTGGAGGAAGCCCCATGACCACCGACACCATGACCCGCAAGGGTGAAAAGAAGATTGGTCCGCTGACCCGCGAAGACCTGTTCTCGCTGGAGGAATACGCGGTCGAGCGGCCCGAGTTCCGCAAGAGGATCATCGCGCACAAGAAGAACCGCATCGTGCCCGTGGGGCCGAACGCCACCATCCACTTCGAGGATTCGCTCACCATGCAGTATCAGATTCAGGAGATGCTGCGCATCGAGCGCATCTTCGAGCCGCAGGGCATTCAGGAGGAGCTGGATGTTTACAACCCGCTGATTCCCACCGGGTCGAACCTGAAGGCCACCTTCATGTTCGAATGGGACGACCCGGAAGAGCGGGTGAAATGGCTGACGAAGCTGGTTGGCGCGGAAGAGAAAATCTGGGTCAAGGTCGATGGTTTCGACAAGGTCTATGCCATCGCCAACGAGGATCTGGAGCGCTCCACGGAAGAAAAGACATCATCCGTGCACTTCCTGCGCTTCGAGCTGACGGACGAGATGAAGGAAGCGCTGAAGAACGGCGCGACGCTGATGGTGGGCGTCGATCACCCGGAATATTCATATGCCGTGGAAGTGCCCAAAAACGTCCGCGCCTCTCTGCTGGAAGACCTGGACTGAGGAGCGAAAGGAACGATGAGGAAGCACCAATGGCGAAGCCCCATTGGCGCTTCTCCAGGGGCCTTGCCCGCCGATGGCCGGCGAGATCAGCGGGTGCCGAACAGGCGGTCGCCGGCATCGCCCAAGCCGGGCACGATATAGCCCTGGTCGTTCAGGCGCTCGTCCACGGCGGCGGTGATGATGCGCACGTCCGGATGATGGCGGGAGAGGTTTTCCACGCCCTCCGGGGCGGCCAGAAGGCACATGAAGCGCACGTCCCTGGCGCCGGCTTCCTTGACGATATCGATGGCGGCGACGGCGGAATTGCCGGTGGCCAACATGGGATCGAGCATGACCGTGGTGCGCTTGTCCATCTCCCTGGGCAGCTTGCTGTAATACTGCACGGGCTTGAGCGTTTCCTCGTTGCGGAACAGGCCGATGAACCCCACCCGCGCCAGCGGCACCAGTTCCAACATGCCGTCCAGCAGGCCAATGCCGGCGCGCAGGATGGGCACCAGCGCCAGTTTCTTGCCCTTCAGGATCGGCGCATCCATTTCCGCCAGCGGCGTCTCGATGCGTTGCGTGGTGAGCGGCAGGTCGCGCAGCGTCTCGTAGCCCAGCAACAGCGATATCTCCTTGAGCAGGCGGCGGAATTGCGCCGAGGAGGTGGTCTTCTCGCGCATAAGGGTGAGCTTGTGCTGGATCAACGGGTGGTCGACGAGGACGAGATTCTCGCTCATGACGGCTCTCCAGGGAATGGTTGGTGGCGGGTGGCGCGATGGTAGGCAAGGCCACGGCGGCAGAAAAGCCCGGCAGGCAGGGTTATCAACAGGCGGTGCATCGCACCCTTGCCGCAACCGGCGACACAAGGCAAGGTGTCGCCGCACGCGGGGGGCAGCCTCGGCCCGCCCTTTTCCTGATGTCACAATCACTTCCGGAATCACACCACACGACATTCCACGTCCATGCGGGGAGGGGACAGGATGAACAGGGATTTCTCGCAACCTGACTATCATTTCCATCTCGGCCAGTGGTTCATCGGCGCGCAAATGCTGTTCGTGGCCTTCGGCGCGCTGGTGCTGGTGCCCATCCTCACCGGGCTAGACCCGAACGTGGCGCTGTTCACCGCCGGAATGGGCACGCTCATCTTCCAGGTGGTCACGCGCGGCAAGGTGCCGGTGTTCCTGGCCTCCTCCTTCGCCTTCATCTCGCCCATCATCGTCGCTTCCGGCAAGTGGGGCATGGCCGCCACGCTGGGCGGGCTGGCCGCCGCCGGGCTGGTCTATCTGCTGCTGTCGGGCATGGTGCGGCTGCGCGGCAGCGAGTGGCTGGAGCGATATCTTCCGCGGGTGGTGACGGGGCCGGTGATCATGGTCATCGGCCTCATCCTGGCGCCGGTGGCGGTGAACCTGGCGCTGGGCAAGACCGGCGACGGCACCAAGCAGCTGGTGGCGCTGGGCCCGGCGTTGATACTGGCGGGCATCTCGCTGGCCGCCACCATCGCCGCCATCATCTGGGGGCGCGGGCTGGTGCGCGTCATCCCGGTGCTCATCGGCGGTATCGTGGGCTATGCGGCGGCCATCGTCATGGACATGATGGGTCATGACGTCATCAATTTCGAGCCCATCGCCAGGGCGGCGTGGTTCGCGGTGCCGAACTTCACCTTCCCCGAATTCAACATCAACGCCATCCTGTTCATGCTGCCAGTGGCCATCGCACCGGCCATCGAGCATTTCGGCGACATCATCGCCATCGGCCAAGTGACGGGGCGAGACTATCTGAAGGATCCCGGCGTGGACAAGACGCTGATGGGTGATGGCCTGGCCACCACCGCCGCCGCCCTGCTGGGCGGGCCGCCCAACACCACCTATTCGGAGGTCACCGGCGCGGTGACCATCACCCGGGCCTTCAATCCGGCGATCATGACCTGGGCGGCCATGTGGGCCATTCTGCTCGCCTTCGTCGGCAAGCTGGGCGCGGTGCTGGCCACCATCCCCACCCCGGTGATGGGCGGCATCCTGATGCTGCTGTTCGGCGCCATCGTGGTGGTGGGACTGAATTCTCTGGTGAAGGCGGGCGAGGACCTGACGCAGCCGCGCAACCTGGTCATCGTGGCGCTCATCCTCATCTCCGGCATCGGCGGGCTGACGCTGAGCTGGGGTGACTTTTCGCTCACCGGCATTGGCCTTGCGGGCATCGTCGGCGTGCTGGCGAACCTCGTCCTGCCGGGCAAGAAGGTGGTGGAGCGGCTTTGAGCGCCCCTTCCGGGTGGACGGACGACGCCTTCCTGGGCGGACGGTTGCGCATCCTGCAGCCCG
>JALVRJ010000011.1 GCA_027031305.1 Hyphomicrobiales bacterium
GCCCAGCAGCGGCCACAGCACCCAGTAGCGCCCCGGCGAAGTGAGATAGTCGATGACGAACAGCAGCGCCATGACGGCGGCGAACACGCCCGTGTGGATGTAAAAGGCGCGTTCTTTCCTGACTTGTTGGCGAATGGCCATTTTTTCCGGCATATCGTCGCTTTCCAGCTCGGCGTAGGCGCGCAGCTGGCGGGCGAATTGCAAGGCGGCGCGGTCTTCAGCGCTCAGGCAGTCGGACGCGCGGTGGCCGGCGCCGGTGTCGGCATTGGTGGTGTGGTCGGTGGTGGTGTTCATGTCCATGTTTTCCCGCAGGCTTGAAATGTCGCTTTCGAACACCGCGGCCAGGCACTTGAGGGTTTCCAGGCTGGCGCGCCCGCCGTTTTCCAGCCGCTGGATGGTACGCGTGGACAATCCGGCGATTTCGGCCAGGTCTTCCTGCGACCAGCCCCGTTCCAGGCGAAGTTCGCGAATGATGCTCATTCCCGGAAATCCTCATGACGTTGGTCCGCAATGCGCCATCACCATGCGCCAACCGGCACCCCCACACCACGACACGAACCCGACAGGGCCATGATGATGCCGGGCCATGGCCTGTCTTCAGTCCGCCACGAACTCGTCGCGGCGATAGCCTTGCAGGTAGAGCAGGGCGGTGAGATCGTTGTGGCGGATGCGCGCGTCGGCCACCTCCTCCAGCACCGGCTTGGCGTGATAGGCCACACCGAGGCCGGCGGCCTCGATCATGGCGGCGTCGTTGGCACCGTCGCCGACGGCCAGCACGTCTCTGGTGGAAATGCCCATTTCCTCGACCAGCGCCAGCATGGTTTCGAGCTTGGCGTCCTTGCCGAGGATGGGTTCGGCGGCCTCGCCGGTGAGCTTGCCATCCCGGGTGGGCAGCGCGTTGGCGCGGAAATAGTCGAAGCCCACCACCTCCGCCACGTGCCGGGCGAAGGGTGTGAAACCGCCGGAAACGAGCGCGGTGCGGGCTCCGTGCGCCTTCATGGTGCGCACCAGCACCTCGGCGCCGTTGTTGACGCAGATGCGTTGCTCGATCACTTCATCGATGATGCCTTCGGGCAGGCCTTGCAGCTTGCGCAGGCGCTCGCGCAGGGCGTCGCGAAAGTTGAGCTCGCCACGCATGGCGCGCTCGGTCACTTCCGCCACCTCCTCGCCGACGCCGGCGTGGGCGGCCAGCTCGTCTATGCATTCCTGGCCGATGATGGTGGAATCCATGTCGGCGACGAGCAGCTTTTTGCGCCGCCCGCCCAAAGGCAGCACGGCGACGTCGATGGGCTGGCCCATGAGGGTGCGGCGGGTGCGGTCTTCCAGCGAACGCGGGTTGTAGTGCGACGGCGGCGGCGGGCTGAAGGCGATCTCGGCCGCCGTGCGGCCTTGCTCTTCCAGCCAGCGCAGCTCGGCGTGGAACATGGCCAGGGGCTGGGCCACCTGGGCCAGCAGCTCGTCGTCCAACCTTGCCGCGCCGGGCCTGGCGACGAGCACCAGCACCTGGTCCGCCGGGCGCTGGTCTTGCGCGTTCCCTTCGGTCATTTCGCGCAACTCCCTTTCGGAATCCCCTTTCCCATGCATATATCCCCAACATGAGCGGCGAAACAACGACAACGGCCATTCTGCTGGCGGGGCCGACGGCCTCGGGCAAGTCGGCGGCGGCGCTGCGCCTGGCGAGGGAACTGGGCGGCGTGGTCGTGAATACCGATTCCATGCAGGTATATGCCGACCTGCGGGTGCTGACGGCGCGGCCCTCTCCCGAGGAAGAGGCTCGGGCGCCACACGTGCTTTATGGCCATGTGGATGCCGCGCACCGCTATTCCGTCGGCGAATGGTTGAGCGATGCGCGCCGGGCGCTGAAAGAGGCATGGGCGGCGGGGCGCGTGCCCATCTTCATCGGCGGCACGGGGCTGTATTTCCGCGCTTTGGAGGAGGGGTTGGCGGATGTTCCCCCGGTGCCGGAGGAGGTGCGCGCTGAGGTGGCGGCATGGGCGGCGCGGGGGGTGGACTTCCTGCGCGTGAAGGCGGCCGAGCTGGGCCTTGCAGAGGCGCCGCGCGACCGGCAGCGGCTGGCGCGGGCGCTGGCGGTGTTGCGCGCGACGGGCAAGCCCCTGAGCGCCTTTCATGGTTCGCAGCGGCCGCCGTTGGCGGATGATGTCCGCATCGTGCGCGTGTTCATCGCGCCGGATCGCCAAGCCTTGCGGGCGCGCATCGGCGAGCGCTTCAAAAGAATGCTGGAAGAGGGCGCGGTGGAGGAGGTGGAGCGGCTGCTGGCGCGTGGCCTGCCGTCCGATCTGCCGGCGATGAAGGCGCACGGCGTGCGCAACATCGCCGCCGCGCTGCGCGGCGAGATTTCCATGGAGGAAGCCGCGGAGCAGGCCATCAACGAGACGCGCCAATACGCCAAGCGGCAGATGACGTGGGCGCCCAAGCCCAATCCTTCATGAACTTGCGCGCCCACGTCATCTGCCGCTTGG
>JALVRJ010000012.1:0-5917 GCA_027031305.1 Hyphomicrobiales bacterium
TGGCGCGCCTGCGCGGCAGGCCCAGCCAGCCGCGCAGGCGCGCCATCAGTCGCTGCACCACCCGCGCCCGCAAGGCGCCGCCACGCACGCCGCGGAAAAACGCCGCGTCATCCCCGGCCTCATCCGGCATGAACGGACACAGGGCCGCGTAGCGGCGCATCGCTTCCACCGCCGCCGGCAATACCGGTACCACGCGCTCCTTGCCGCCCTTGCCGACAATGACGAGATGCTCTTGCGCCCCCCTCAGCAAGGGCCTCGCCCGCTCCACCGTCAGCGCCAGCGTCTCGGAAATGCGCAGGCCACAGCCATACAGCAGCGTCAGCACCGCCACGTCGCGCGCGCCGACCCACGGCTCCGCCGCGTCCTCGTTCGCCACCCCCGCCTCTTCCAGCGCCGCCGCCAGCAGCTCCAGCGCCCGCTCTTCCGGCAACGGGTGCGGCAGGGAACGCGGCAACCGCGGCCCACGCACCACCGTCAGCGCCGGGTTGTCGATGTCTTCGTGCCGCTTGAGCCAGCGGTAGAAGGCACGCACGGCCGACAGCCGCCGCGCCAGCGTGCGGGCGCAATCACCGTTGCGTTTCGCATGGGCCAGCCAGGCCCGGAAATCGGCGGGCTTGAGCGCCGCCAGCGCCGCCAGGCCGGGCACCTCCCCCAGGTGCGCCGCCATGAAACGGGCGAAATGCCGCACGTCGCGCTCATAGGCCAGCAGCGTGTGGGCCGAGGCCCTGCGTTCGTGCCACAGACTCTCCAGCCATGCCCGCGCCGCCCGCGAGGCATCGCCCTTCAGCGACAGGGCCAGCCGCGACGGAATGTCCCCATCCATGCCAATATCTCCCATGCGCCGTTTCACCCTTGCCCGTCGCGTGTCCACAAGCGATCCTTCCGCCATCGCCCGGACCGATCGGAATCTGCTATGCAGGCAGGCCGACGCCCCACCGGGGCATGGTCCGCCCAGCCACACGCGATCCGCTCCATGCGCAAGAGCCACGCAAACAGACGCACGCCCTCCCACGACACCGGGCTGGTTGCCGACGTGCTCTTGCCGCTGAACGTGCCACACCCCTTTACCTACCGCATCCGGTCTGAACAAAAGGTTCAACCCGGCGCCTTCGTGCGCGTTCCCCTCGGCGCGAGGACGGCGATCGGCGTCGTCTGGGACGTGCGCCCTGCCACGCCGGCGGACGCCCGCCTGCGCCTGCGGCAGGTGACGGACGTCTTCGACTTTCCCCCCATGCCGCCGGCGCGGAGGCGCTTCGTGGAATGGATGGCGGACTATTACGTCGCCAGTCCCGGCATGGTGCTGAAACTGTTTCTCGGCGCCCCGGCGGCGCTCGCCCCGCCACGCTCCGCAACCGGCTGGCGCGCCACGCAAACTCCGGAGGAAGCAAGGGCGGCGGGGCTGAACATCACCGAGAAACGCGCCCGCGTGCTGGGCCTGGCACAACAACGCGCTCTGCCGGGGCGCGACCTGATGCAACGGGCGGGCGTCGGCGCCTCCGTCATCCGCTGGCTGAAGGACACCGGCCTGCTGCGCCCCGAGCCATTGACCCCGCCAGCGGTGGAACCGCCCGCCACGCGCGCCCACCCACCACGGATACCGACGCTCACCCCGGAACAACGCGAGGCCGCCGAAAGGATCCGCACCGCCGTTGGCGATACGCGCCAGCCCGGCGGCTTCTCCGTCCACCTGCTGGACGGCATCACCGGCTCGGGCAAGACGGAGGTCTACTTCGAGGCCATGGCCCGGGTGCTGGATGCCGGCCGTCAGGTCCTGCTGCTGCTGCCCGAAATCGCCCTCACCGCCGGTTTCGTGCAACGGGTGGAAGAGCGCTTCGGCATTCCCCCCGTGCAATGGCACTCGCAGGTTGGCAAAGCCCAGCGCGAGCGCGCCTTTCGAGCCGTCGCCCTGGGCCGCGCGCGCATCGTCGTGGCGGCGCGCTCCGGCCTGTTCCTGCCGTGGAAAAACCTTGGCCTCATCGTCGTCGACGAAGAACACGAGCCCGCCTACAAACAGGAAACACACGTCCCCTACCAGGGCCGCGACATGGCCGTCATGCTTGGCCGCATGGAAGACATCCCGGTCATCCTGGCCTCCGCCACGCCCTCGCTGGAAAGCCTGGTGAACGTCCGCCGCGGCCGCTATGAACACGTGCGCCTGCGCCGGCGCTACGGCGCCGCGCGCCTACCCGAAATCGATCTCATCGACCTGAAGGAACACGGCCCCGAGCCGGGCTGCTGGATTTCCCCGCCGCTGGTGGACGCCACCGCGGAAACCCTCGAACGCGGCGAACAGGCGCTGTTCTTCATCAACCGCCGCGGCTACGCGCCGCTCACCCTGTGCCGCGCTTGTGGCCACCGTCTGCAATGCCCGCGATGCAGCGCCTGGCTGGTGCGCCACCGAGGGCTGCGCGGTGGCGGCGAAATCCTGCTGTGCCACCATTGCGGCCACATGGCGCCACTGCCCTCCGCCTGCCCCGAATGCGGCGCCGAAGACCGTCTCGCCGCCGTCGGCCCCGGGGTAGAGCGGCTGGCCGAGGAGGCGGCCAGGCGCTGGCCCGACGCGCGCGTTATCACCCTCTCCTCCGATCTCCTGCAAGGCCCGCGCCTGCGCCAGGCGATGGAGGAAATCGCCCGTGGCGAGCACGACATCGTGGTCGGCACGCAACTGGTGGCCAAGGGCCACCACTTTCCCCGCCTCACCCTGGTCGGCGTCATCGACGCCGATCTGGCGCTGGAGACGGTGGACCCGCGCGCCGGCGAGCGCACCTGGCAACTGATGGCCCAGGTGGCCGGCCGCGCCGGCCGCGAGGACAGGCCGGGGCGCGCCCTGATCCAGACCCATCTGCCAGACACGCCCCTGATGCGGGCGCTGAAGGCCGGCGACCGCGACGCCTTCATCGAGCAGGAAATCCGCGCCCGCGAGGCGGCGCGAATGCCTCCCTTCGGCCGTCTCGCGGCGGTCATCGCCTCCGGATCGGTGGAAGAAGAACTGCGTGATTTCTGCATGGCGCTGGCGCGCCACCGTCCGCCGTCGGACCTCATCGCCCTGCTCGGCCCCGCGCCCGCGCCCATCGGCCGCCTGCGCGGGCGCTACCGTTATCGCTTCCTGCTCAAGGGGCCGCGCAAGGCCAACGTGCAGGCCTACCTGCGCGCCTGGCTGAACGGCGTGGCGCCGCCTGGCGACATCCGGCTGGACATCGACGTCGACCCCTACAATTTCCTGTAGGGGCTGTCCTAGATAAATTACTCAATACCGTTTTATATCATTGAAATCATTATGATTTCCCAATTTTCCGATAGCATGATTTTTAAGGGCCAAGAGAAGCGCCAATGGCGATTTTTCGCCATTGGCGCTTCTTTGCCATTTTTTCGCAACTCATTGAATGTCAAGCATGATACCGCTTCGCGGCGGCCCGCAGGGCCGTGCTTGACATTCAATGAGTTGTGAAACAGCAAACACCTTATCTAGGACAGCCCCTTCCTGTAATATCGGCTTGCACAAAGGTTGGCCGGTGCAAACCGCCCCCTCAGCGGCTTTCCAACCGCCACGCCAGCCCCAGCAACAGCAGGATGCCGGCCAGCGCCAGCAACCCGGCGAACAGCGGATAATGCCGCACGGAAAGCACCTTCGCCGCGTCCTTGCGCACGATGCCCAGCCAGCCATTGCCCGCCGCGCTGGAATGCATCGCCACCTTGGCCACCGAGGGCACCGACACCCCCTCGCCACGTCCCGCCGAGATCCAGCGCACGGCGCCGCCTGAGGCCTCGGCGAGCGGCTTCAGGATATCCTCCGTCGCCACGACATCGCGAAATTCCGGCACGTCCGCCGCCCCCACCGGAAACATCCGCGTCAACGCGCCGCTCTTCAGCCGGTAAAGGCCCGGCGCCGGCCGCCGCAGGGCGGCGTTGAACACCCCCGGCCGCACCTTGCGCCACGCTGGCCGCAGTTCCTTCCCCTCCGGCGTGGTAACGACCAGCGCCGGCGCCGTCTCGCCCAGGGTGCGGCGGGTGATCAACAGGTCCAGCCCCTTCATCGTGGCGCTCAGCTGCTCTTCCTCCAGGTCCGGCTCCTTCATCAGCCAGTGCGCCAGCCGCCGCATCAGCTCCAGGTGGGGCCCGCCGCCGTCATGCTTGCGCGCCCACAGCCACACCTGGTCTGACAACAGCGCCGCCACCCGTCCCTTGCCGAACCGCCGCAACACCAGCAACGGCGCGTTCTCCGGCCCGCGCATCAGCACCTGTTCGCCGCGCCCTGCTTTCCCGACGCCGGAAGCTCCTGCCGTCCCCGTCTCGTCGCGCAGCCACTCGGCACCGCCGGGACGCGTTTCGACCACCCGGTACCAGCGTCCCCAGGGCGGCGTCTCGTCCACCTTGCCCTGGCCCAGCCCGGCGCTCAATGGATGACGCAGCCCCTTCTCCGTCACCCGCGGCCGGAACGGCGCCTCGATGATCCGCCCCGTCGGCGAAAACGGCAGCAGCTCCGCCAACGGCGTGTAATACAGCGAATCCTCCTCGGCGAATTCCGGCCCGGAGCTCATCAGCACCGCGCCGCCATCGCGCACGTAGTCCACCACGTTCTGCAGGTAATCCAGCGTCAGGATGGAACGGCGCACGTAACGGTCGAAGATGATCAGGTCGAAGCGGTGCAGCTTTTCCACGAACAGCTCGTAGGTGGGAAAGGCGATCAACGCCAGCTCGCGAATGGGCGTACCGTCCTGCTTCCGCGGTGGCCGCAGGATGGTGAAATGCACCAGATCCACCATCGGGTCGGACTTCAGCAGCGAGCGCCACACCCGCTCGCCCGGGTGCGGCTTGCCGGAAATCAGCAACACCCGCAGCCGGTCGCGCACGCCCTTGAACACGTGCACCACGCGGTTGTTGCGCAGGGTCAGCTCCGGCGCCCCGCGCATCGGCTCCACGTTCAGCTCCACCACGTTCTGCCCGGCGTGGGCCACCGGCAGGCGCAGCTTGTAAAGTGTCCCGGGGCGCACCCGCAATTCTCGCCAGGGCTTGCCATCCAGCCGCACCCGCACGCGCACCCTTTCCGAGGCCCTCGCCTTCGGCGATTGCGCCACCCGGAAGTGGAATTCCAGCGTCTGGCCGATGATGCCATATCGCCCCGCCCGCACGATTCTCACCCAGCGGTCGCGCTCGTCACGGCGCCCGGTGAGCAACACATGCGCCGGCGCCGCGTAACCCGCCGGCAGGGCCTGCTCGGCCCGCGCCGGCATGTCGTGCGCCCGTCCATCTGTCAGCAGGAAGGCGCCGGCGAAACGCTCCGGCGGCACGTCGGCCAGAGCCTGCCTGAACGCCTTGATCAACCGCGTGCCGTCCTCGCCGCCATCCGCCGGCAAGACATGCACCCGCACCTCCGTGTTGGGCAGGCCGGAGAGTTTCGCACGCAGTTGGCGGGTGGCGTTGCGCGTTCGCGCCAGCCGCTCGTCCATCATCTGGCTGGCCGAATGATCGGCGACGATGACGGCCACGTCGGCCAGCGGCTGCGTCTCCTGCCGGCGCAGTTGTGGATCCATCAGCATGGCGGCGATGACCAGCGCCGCCAGCACCCGCAACGCCACGCCCCATTTCGACACCCCCGCCCGCGCCAGCAGCAGGACCAGCGCCAACGCCACCGCCAGGCCAGCGGCAATGAGCCACTCGGGCAACATGGGAGAAAACAGAATGTCGAACCGTTGTTGCATGAACGCCGCCCGCGATGCCTTTCGTTCCTTATTGCCCCAGCCGCTGCAAGATGGTGCGCAGATGCACCTGGTCGGCCTTGTAGTTGCCGGTCAGCGCGTACATGACGATATTGATGCCCGTGCGATAGGCCATCTCGCGCTGGCGCGCGCCGCCGGGAACCACCGGCAGCAGCGGCCGCCCACTGGCGCTGATCGCCCAGGCGCCGATGAAGTCGTTG
>JALVRJ010000012.1:5927-7584 GCA_027031305.1 Hyphomicrobiales bacterium
CCGGTGATCAGCACCGCGCTCACGCCATCGGCGTTGGCCGGCGACAGCTTGCGTCGCTCGCGGCCGATGGAGGTGG
Source organism: Hyphomicrobiales bacterium (assembly GCA_027031305.1). Classification (GTDB taxonomy): domain Bacteria; phylum Pseudomonadota; class Alphaproteobacteria; order Rhizobiales; family Aestuariivirgaceae; genus Thermopetrobacter. The sequence continues at coordinate 6,004 of JALVRJ010000012.1, forward strand.
CCTCCACCCACAGCGGCGAATCCACGTAACGCCCCGGGAAGTCCTTCAGCAGGTAGAAGGAACGCGTCAGCACGTGCGTGCGCCCGGCCGGTTCCAGCGGTGGAATGTCCAGCTTCCTCAGGATGCGTTGCAGGGCCGCCCGCCGCGGCGTCATGCCATCGGCGGAGAGGGCGGCATCCGGCGCGTTGCGGGTGTCGAACAGGATGGTGCCGCCATGCTTCAGAAAGATGTCCAGCTTGCGCAGCGCCGCCGGCGAGGGTTCCCGCGCGTCGGCCGTCACCGGCCAGTAGAGCAGCGGAAACACGCTGATGTCGTCGCGCTCGATGTCAACGCCCACCGGCGGATCCGGCTCCACCGAGGTGCGCTCGAACAGGGCCCGCGACAGCCCCGCCAGCCCGGCGTGGGCCAGCTCGTCCACCTCCTCCTTGCCCGTCAGCACGTGGGCCAGCCGCGTGTTGCGCGCCATCCGCATGGCCCATGCCAGACGCCGCCGCTCGCCCTCGGAGGCCTTCCCGGGACTGGCGGCTTCTTGCTGTTGTGTCCGCGGTATCTCCCGCTCCGGCGACTGCGCCCACGCGCCAGATCCGCCCATGACCGATCCCGCCGCCAGCAGCGCCAGCGCCAGCGCGCCCGCGCCAATGGCCTTGCGGCCCATCAGCGCCCCGGCGCCCCCCGTGAGCCACGCCATCGCCAGCAGGTCGAGCAGGAACAACGCCGCCGCCGCCATGAAGAAATACGGCGCCAGGTCGTGCGCGCCGCTGACCGCGTAGCCCAGCAGCGTGGTTCCCGCCGGCATCTCGGACAATGGCGCCAGCGCCAGTTTCGCGTGCCCCACGTTGAGCGCCCGCACCAGACCGCCACGCGCGTAAAGACCGGCCGGGTGCTCCGGCGAGGGGCGGATCCCGTCGAAATCCACCAGCGGCACCGGCAGGGCCTGCGGCGGCATCGCCACCAGCGCCCCGAAGGCATCCAACATGCGCCGTGGGGTCAGCACGCCAGCCCCGGCCCCGGGGCCCGTTCCGGTGCGCGCCGCCACTCCCTCGGCGCCATCACCGGCCCGGCCGACATCCTTACCTTCGCCCATGGGGGCTCTCCCGCGCGAGGATGATGGCTCCTCCACCCTCTCCGCCGCGTCCGCCTTCGGCGCCGTCAGCGGCAGCGGCGCGATCTCGTTCAGGCGCTTCAAGATGCGCACGAACAGGCCCGACAGCGGCAGGTTGGACCAATCCGGGCTGGCCGTCACGTGCACCAGCACCAGCCGCCCCTTGCCTTCCGCCCGCGCCGTGATCAGGGGCGTGCCGTCGGCCAGCGAGGCCCAGGTGCGCTCCGCCAGGGTGACGTCCGGCTCCGCCAGCACCTGGCGACGCACCCGCACCTCCGGATCCGGCGCCAGCCCGGCCAATGGCGATCCTTCGGGAAACGCCCTGGCCAGCGGTTGCGGCTGTTGCCAGCTCAGGCTGGCGCCCAGCTCGCGTTCATGACCGCGCAGCCGCACCGGCAACAGGCGCTCGCTGGCGTTGGCGATGCGCTCGCCGGCGAATCGCACCAACATGCCGCCCGCCCGCACCCAGCGCAGCAAAA
>JALVRJ010000013.1 GCA_027031305.1 Hyphomicrobiales bacterium
CTCGTCGATGCCGGCGCGGCGGATGGCGCGGGCGTGGTCATCGGAGCGCGCCATGAGCCGCCCCTGCATCTGCCCGCCGATACATGCCAGCGCGGCGGCCGCCAGCACGCCCTGCGGCGCGCCGCCGATGCCCATGTATATGTCGATGCCCGTTTCGGAAGGGTCCGTGGTATGAATGATCCCCGCCACGTCGCCGTCCGAAATCAGTCGGATGCGCGCCCCCGCCTCGCGCACCTCGCCAATCAGCCCGCCATGGCGCGGCCGGTCGAGGATGCACGCGGTGAGGTCGGAAACGCCCACCCCCTTCACCTCGGCCAGCCGCCGCAGGTTTTCCGCCGGTGACAGGTCCAGGTCCACCAGATTCTCGGGATATCCCGGGCCGATGGCGATCTTGTCCATGTAGACGCGCGGCACCTTGATGAGCGAATCGCGCTCGGCCAGCGCCGCCAGGGAAATGGCCCCCCGCAAGTCCTTCGCCGCCAGCGTCAGCCCCTCCACCGACATGCAGGCGATGTCCACCGCCGGCCCGCCCCGTCCCAGTTCCTGGTCCAGCCACAGGTGCTTCACCTGGCCCTTTTCACCCTCGCCCACCACCACGCGACCGCAAATGGCTACCGCGTTGAAGGCCGCCTCCATGGCCGCCGCGGCCCCGTCATCCAGCAACTGCTCGTCTCCCAGCCCGACGTGCCGCGAGGCGGCGATGGCCGCCGCCTCCGTCACGCGCGCCACTTCGATCTTCAGCGTCCGGTCGAGCATGGCTGCTCCTTCCAATCGGCCAGTTGCCGGTCAGCGAAACCGCTCGATGCGGATCATGCGCGGCTTGCCGGCGCAGTGGCCTTCCGCCTCGATGCGCGCCAGCGCCGTCCGCATGGCGCTTTCCAGCGTGTCGTGGGTAATCAGGATGAACGGCGCCGTCTCGCGCACCCTCTCCTCCTTGCGAAGGGGCACCACGCGCGATATGGCCGGCCCCTTCTGTACGATGCTCTCGATGGAAATGCCCTCATCGGCGAAGATTTTGGCGATGGCCGCCACCTCGCCCGGCTTGTCCCACAGCTCCATGGCCACATAGTAACCGCCCTCGTGCGCCCTCATGCGCGCCCGTCGATACGGCTTCAGCCGCTCCACCGGCAGGCCCAGCGGCGGAACGATCATGCCGCGCGCGATGTCGGCCAGATCCGCCACCACGGACGAGGCCGTCGGGTGCGCGCCAGCGCCACGCCCTTGCAGCATCACGTCGTCGACGAAGTTGCCGCGCACCTCCACGGCGTTGAACACCCCGTGCACCTCGGCGATGGGCGAACCGATGGGCACCAGGGTGGGATGCACCCTCTGCTCGATGCCCTCCCCCGTGTCCACCGCCACCGCCAGCAGCTTGACGCGATAGCCCAGCCCCCGCGCGTAGCGAATATCGGCCAGCGTGATGTTGTCGATGCCCTCGACGTAGACATCGTCCATGGAAATCTCGCAGCCAAAGGCCAGCGACGTGAGAATCGCCAGCTTGTGCGCCGCGTCCCAGCCGCCGATGTCGAAGGTCGGGTCGGCCTCGGCGTAACCCAGCTCCTGCGCCTCCTTCAGCACGTCCTCGAAATCACGCTCCTCCTCCTCCATCTTGGTGAGGATGTAGTTGCAGGTGCCATTGAGGATGCCGTAGACGCGCCGCGCGGTATTGCCCGCCATGCTCTCGCGCATCATCTTGACGATGGGGATGCCGCCGGCCACCGCCGCCTCGAAGTTCAGCGCCACGCCGGCTTCCTCCGCCCTTTTCGCCAACGCCACGCCATGGTGCGCCAGCAGCGCCTTGTTGGCGGTCACCACGTGCCTGCCCGCGCCCAGCGCCGCCTCCACCGCCGCCCGCGCCGGGCCGTCCTCGCCGCCGATCAGTTCCACCAGCACGTCGATGTCGGCGCTGCGGGCCATTTCCACCGGGTCGTCGAACCACTGCCAAGCGGACAAATCATGATCGCCACGCGGCTTGTTGCGCGAGCGGGCGGAGACGGCCACCACCTCGACGGGCCGCCCACAGCGCCGCGCCAGCACCTCGCCGTTTTCCCGCAACAGGTCGAGCACGCCGACGCCGACGGTGCCCAGACCGGCCAGCGCGATTTTCAACGGTTCCGCCATGGATTCACGTTCTCCTGCCTGATTCGCTCTTCAGCTTCGCCGATTGTCGGCGTCATCCGGATTTGACCAGTGGTGCCCCATTCCTCGTCATTCCCGCAACCTCCTTCGTCATTCCCGCGAAAGCGGGAATCCATCATTAATTCATTTATTATGGATCTCCGTTTGCGCGGAGATGACGTGAAAGGAGCGCCTCCTTCATGCATCCACCCCACCCGGGCACATCCTCAACCCTGCTTCACCTTGCGTTTCCTCTTTGCCGCAGGCTCCGGCACCGGGGCGCCGGCGCGCTGGAAGAAGCGGCGGATGTTGCGTGCCGCCTGGCGGATGCGCTGCTCGTTCTCCA
>JALVRJ010000014.1 GCA_027031305.1 Hyphomicrobiales bacterium
ATTTCAGCCCGCAAATCAAAAAGATAAGAAATGCGCCTGGAAATATAGAGAACAACAGCAGAACATCCAAAACCACAATCATAACGGGAGATGTCTCCATTAATCCCACTCGATGCCGGCGCGGTGGTCGATGTCCTTGAGCGCCTCGATGACCTTGATGGACTGCGCCGGCGTGAGTCAGTCCGGATCATCGACGCCGGTTAGGCAGCGAACGAATTTCACCAGGGATGCGGGGTTCGGATCGCGCCAGACGCCGCGGCGCAGTTTTCTGACGACGGGTTTCGTCATTTGCCTCTCCGGTTTTTCAGGCCGAAGAAAATCCACCCGTTCCAGCGGGTGCCAGTGATGGCGCGGGCCACGGCCGAGAGCGACTTGTAGGGCCTGCCTTGCCACTCGAACCCGTCCTAGGTGACGGTGACGACATGCTCCACACCCTGCCACTCGCGGATCAGACGAGTGCCGGCGATGAGTTTCGTATCGACGCGCACGCGGCTTTTGGCGCGATCTCCGCCGTCGAGTTCCTCGCCCAGTCGCTCCAGCCGCCGGATGGTTTCGGGTTTCAGTCCGCCGAGGGTGAGTTCCTGGATGCGATAAGCCAACCGGCTCTCGAGGAAACGGCGATTGAAGGGTGGCGGTTCGCTATCGAACAATTCACGCCACCGGGCCTTCAACTCGGGCGTCGTCATGGTTTTCAAGGCCAGCAGGCGCGCGGGTATGGAGGCGGTGTCAGTCATGCCGATATCTCCTCATGCCTGTCGGTATTACCGCTTCGGTTCTTTTGAATGTGTAGCGAAAAGTCTCCGTTTTCCCCTGCGTGTCTGTTTCTTTCACGCGTGCGCAGCCGGATCAGCCCTCGCGCCAGCAGGGCGCACAGTTCGGCACGCCGTTCCTGTGCGCTCATTTTGTCCGGGGGAAGCGGATTGCATATTCGGGTTGATGCCGAAAGATCTCTCATGATGAAGAGGATAGAAGTAGTTGGTATGTTTTTTCAAACAAAAACAATCAGTTGCATAATTCCACGCAATCATGCGTATCGTCTCGCAATTGCCTGCAATGCTTTTTCAGCGTGATTTGTCCACCACAACAACGAATCATCTTTCACTGTCGATGTGGGGCGCATTTTTCCACAGTTACGCGGCATGCACGTATCTGCCATCTGTGCAAAGGCTGCATGTTTCCGTATTGTTCCTTCCAGGACAACGCTGCCGGGGGTAAGAAGGATGGGGCACCAGCGGCTCAACGGGCTGCCTGCGACACGGACTTGGCGGGAAATCATTGATCTCGTTGCCCAAGGAGATATTGCGGCGGAGAAATTGGTCGAAAAGCTTCTCGAAGCCATGGATGAGGAATTGCGCCGCGCCCGCTCCGGTCCGGTTTATGTCGAGGTTATCAGGTTGCTTCTGGGAATTGTCGATGCCGCGGCAGCCAATGATTTCAAGAGTGCCTTGAAAGAGGCCGGCATAAACGTGCCTCGCACCCCCACGGAACTGGACGTCATTGTGGGGTTTTCCCGTGCCGTGGAGGAAGTGGAGCGAAGGGCTGGTGGACGCAGCGATCTGGGTGAAATGGCCAAGCTCGCGGTAATTTCCAGTCTGGCCGAAATTTTCTCTCGTGCGCCTCCCGTGCTTCAGCCAGAAATACCGGGGTTGACGCAAGATGCACGTCAGGAACCGGGTTTGGCGCAACGCCAGTTGTCAGCGATGTATCCGAACATCGTGTTCGCCGATCTCGTTCAGGATACCGCCATGCGCCCTGTGCGCACAAGCGGGCGATGGTGCTCTTGCGTCGGGGGTGAGATGGGTGTGTGGTGTCATTGTGCAACGCCTCCTTTGATTACAGGTTATAACAAGCCGCGCCTGCGGCGGGTGGAGGTGTTGCGCTTCTTACCCTGAAATGCGCTCCGGCTTACCAAGAAGGATGGCTTTCAGCCCAACCGGTGCACTTCAAATTTGAGAATGTCTTGGGTGGTGAAATAGGATGTATAGTTCTCTGTATAGTTCCTTATTCAGTTCCCAATTATATTGGTTTTGCTAGATGATTTCAGGTGAAGGCAAGTAATAAACGGCTAAAGAATGGCAAGATTGTGGATGTCCTTCGATTCGCATAACCTATAAATAGGTGGATTTCCTCTCCGCCAGCCACGTTGTGGCTCTCGACTTCCGCAGACGTGGCGAGCGGGCGGGTGGTCCTTGAATGTCCTCTCACGCCTGCCCAACACACAAGCCGCCGACGTTTGTCGGCCTCGACTTCCGCAGACGTGGCGAGTGAGTGAAGAGGCATCGAATATCCTCTTGCGCCTGCCTTTTTTGCCGCCGATGTAGTGGGCCTTGCCTCTTGCAAATGCAGGGCGCCAGGGGACAGCGCGCATCGCGAAAAAGATGCATTCGTTGCAAGCCTTCACCTCATGTCGTCGGGTTGCAGGTCTTGCAAAAGCCGAAGGCACATGACTTTGGTCATGTG
>JALVRJ010000015.1 GCA_027031305.1 Hyphomicrobiales bacterium
CGCGCCATTCCCTGTCCGTCAGCTCCCCGCCGATGCCGAAGGTGGACACCCGGTCGTGCCCGAAGCGCGCCACCTTCTCCGTCTCGCGCCCCAGCAGCACGTCCACCAGGTGCGCGGCGCCAAAACGCTGGCCGGTTCGGTAAACATTGGACAGCGCCTTCTGCGCCGCCACCGTCATGTCCACCCGCTGTGGCGGATTGGCGCAGTTGTCGCAGTTGCCGCACGGCTCAGGCAGCTCTTCGCCGAAGTAGGACAGCAACAACTGGCGGCGGCAGCTTGCGGCCTCGGCATAGGCCACCATGTCGTCCAGCTTGCGGCGCTGCACCCGGCGATATTCCTCCGGTGCGTCCCCCTCGTCGATGAAGCGCCGGCGCAGCACCACGTCGCGCATGGAATAGCTCAGCCAGGCCTCGGCCGGCTGGCCGTCGCGCCCGGCGCGGCCGGTTTCCTGATAATAGGCCTCGATGGTGGGCGGCAGCGCCAGATGCGCCACGAAGCGCACATCGGGCTTGTCGATGCCCATGCCGAAGGCGATGGTGGCGACCATGACCACGCCATCACCGTGCAGGAAGCGCTTCTGCCTTTCCGTGCGCTCGTGGGCGGAAAGCCCGGCGTGATAGGCCAGCGCGTCCAGCCCCTTGCCGCGCAGCCACTGGGCGGTTTCCTCCGTCTGCTTGCGCGAAAGGCAATAGACGATGCCCGATTCGCCCTCATGCTTGCGCCGGATGAAGCGCAAGAGTTCCGTCCGTCCCGCTCCGGGGCCCGCCACGTGATAGTGGATGTTGGGGCGGTCGAAGGAGGCAATGAAGGCGCGGGCATCCTCCAGTCGCAGCTGGTGAGCGATGTCGCGGCGGGTGCGTTCGTCGGCGGTGGCGGTAAGCGCGATGCGCGGCGCGTCGGGGAACAGTTCCGGCAGGTGGTGCAGCTGGCGGTATTCGGGGCGGAAGTCGTGTCCCCATTGCGAGAGGCAATGGGCCTCGTCGACGGCGATCAGCGAAAGCGGCGATTCGCGCAGCAGGGCCAGCGTGCGTTCCTGCATCAGGCGCTCGGGCGCGATGTAGAGCAGGTCCAGCGCGCCGTGGCGCACCTCGTCCTCGATGCGCCGGACCTCGTCGAAATCCAGCGTGGAATTGAGAAAGGCGGCGGCGACGCCCAGCTCGCGCAGCGCCAGCACCTGGTCTTCCATCAATGCGATGAGGGGCGAAACGACCACCCCGACGCCGGAGCGCAGCATGGCGGGCAGCTGGTAGCACAATGACTTGCCGCCGCCGGTGGGCATGAGCAGGAAGGCATTCTCGCCCTTCAGCAGGGCCGCCACCACGTCGGCCTGCAAGGGCCGGAAATCATCGTGGCCGAAAACCCGGGAAAGCAGCTCCCGGGCGCGGTCCATGTTCACCGTCTCGTTCATTCGCCGTTGCCCGTGCCCGTGCGCTGTGCCACTGATATCAGAATGCATGAAAGAACCACTCCCCCATCCCACACCTCCGTCCAACCTCCAAATTGTTGAGAAACCGGGGCTTGGGCGGCGGCGCAGGGAGGCTCGCACCGGTCGGCCTTCATGCAGGTTGGCATGATATATCCGCGTTGAAGACGAGGCTATATGCCATGACAGAGGTGCTGATGATAGCCGCGCCCGCCTCCGGGCAGGGGAAAACGGTGATCACCGCCGCCGTGCTGGCGCTATTGCGCGCGCGGGGAGTGGCGGTGGCGGCGGCCAAGGTGGGGCCGGATTACATCGATCCCGCCTTTCACGCCGCGGCCTCGAGGCGGGAGGTGGTGAACCTGGACCCCTGGGCCATGAGCCGGGCCGAGCTGGCGGCGCGGCTGGCGCGGGCGGCGGAGGGAGCGGAAATGCTCATCATCGAGGGGGTGATGGGCCTGTTCGACGGCGCGGTGCGGCAAATGCCGAAGGCGGTACGGGCGGCGAACGCTTGCGCCATCTCCCCGGCGGAGGCGCCGGCAAAGGCGGCGACGCCGGACCTGGCGGCCCTGGTGAACACCGGGTCGAGCGCCGATCTGGCGGGCATGTTCGGCATTCCGGTGCTCCTGGTGGTGGACGCAGCGCGCTCGGGGCCATCCGTGGCGGCGCTGCTGCACGGCTTCGCCAGCTTGCGAAAAGACGTGCGGGTGGCGGGCGTCATTCTCAACCGGTTGGGCAGCGCGCGGCATGGAGAACATCTCACCCATGTCATCGAGCGGGTGACGGGGTTGGACGTTGTGGGGCGTTTCCCGCGCGATGATGCGCTCGCCCTGCCCTCGCGGCACCTCGGGCTGGTGCCGGCGGGGGAACACGGCGAACTGAGGGGCTGGCTCGAGCGCGCGGCTGAGATCGCGGCCGAATCGGTGGCGCTGTGCCGGCTGGCCAACCTGACGCGGCGGCTGGAAGTTTCTTCCAATTCCTCCCCCCGCTTGCCGCCGCCGGGCCAGCACGTGGCGGCGGCAAGCGGGGG
>JALVRJ010000016.1 GCA_027031305.1 Hyphomicrobiales bacterium
ATGCGCCTCGCAGTGGGCGCCAACGCTGAAATATTCCGACGATTATTTCGGCTCGGCCATGGACTTCGCCAAGCTGTTCGAGAAGACCTATGGCTATGCGCCGCCCTACCAGGCCGCCGAATCGGCCGCCGCGGTGCTGGTGTTCAAGGACGCCTTCGAACGCGCCGGGTCGCTGGAGCCGCAGAAGGTGCGCGACGCGCTGGCGGCGACGGACATGATGACCTTCTATGGCCGGATCAAGTTCGACGAGACGGGCAAGAACATCGCCAAGCCGATGGTGCTCTACCAGGTGCTGAACCAGAAATACGTGGTGGTGGCGCCGTCGAAGTGGGCCGAGGCCAAGGCCGTCATCCCGCGCCCGAAGTGGAGCGAGCGCAAATAGCGCCATGATGCCGACGTTCGCGGCCTTGCGGTCGGACACGGGAGTGTTCGGCCGGGAGGCCGCGGGCGGTTTGCGCCGGCGGGCGGCGGGCGGCGTGACCTACGCCGCGCGTTCGTGGCCCGGGGTGCCGACGTGACATTTCCTCGCATATTCATCCTTACCGGGAGGGGACGACGTGCAGAATCTGCAGCTGTTGTTGCAGGCGCCGGTATTCAACATCCAGTTGCTGCTGGATGGGATGTTCATCGGCGCGGTGTTCGCGCTGGCGGCCCTGGGCATGGCGCTGGTGTGGGGCGTGATGAACATCATCAACGTCAGCCAGGGCGAGTTCGTCATGCTGGGCGGCTTCATCGCGCTGATGGTGGCCGAGGCGGGCTTCAGCCCGCTGCTGGGTATTCCGCTGGCGGCGCTGGTGCTGTTCGCCCTGGGATGGGGCCTTTACAAGGGCGTCATCTGGCGCATCGTCGAGGCCGACATGTTCACCTCGCTGCTGGCCACCTTCGGCATCTCCATCATGTTGCAGCAGCTGATGAACGAGGTATTTGGCGCCGACGTGCGCACGGCGGAAAGTGGCCTTGGGGTGTGGTTCCTGTTCGACGGCATGGTCACCGTCACCCAGATCAAGGTGCTGGCCTTCATCCTTTCCTTCGTCATCGGGTTGGCCCTGTGGTTGTTCCTGAAGAACGCGCGCCTCGGCCAGGCCATTCGCGCGACGGCGCAAAACGCCCGAGCGGCGCGCATTCTGGGCATCGACACCGACAAGGTCTACGCCGCCACCTACGCCATCAACGCGGCTCTGTGCGGGGCGGCCGGGGCGCTGGTGGTCATGGCCTGGTCAATCCATCCCTACATGGGACTGCCCTATACATTGCGCTCGTTCATGATCGTCATCGTGGCCGGCCTGGGCAACCTGGCGGCGGTCATCTCGGCCGGCCTCGGGCTGGGGATGGCGGAACAGTTCGCCGGCTTCATTCTCGGCGCGGAATTCCAGCTCGCCTTCGTCTTCCTGTTGCTGGTGGCGGTGCTGGTGGGACGGCAGATCGCCTTGGCGCGCAAGCGGCAATACCTGAAATGAGGGGACGGGCATGAACCGCAAGATGGCGCAACTTCTCGCTCTTGCCGCGCTGTTCGGCATCGGTCTGCTTGGGCCGTGGCTGGCGCCTTCCTACATCAGCCAGTTCGCGCAGTTGTGGCTGTTCATCGTGCTGGCGCTGTCGTGGGACATCATGGGCGGCCAGACGGGCTACAACTCGTTTGGCAACATCATCTTCTTCGGCATCGGCATGTATGTCTCGGCGGTGGCGCAAGTGGGCCTGGTGTGGCCGGTGGCGGAATATACCGCTGCGAAGGGCGGCGGCACGGAATTCGTCTTCAACGCCGATCAGATCCATGCCGGGCTGGCGCTGGGCATTCCACTGGGCGGGCTGGTGGCGATGCTGGCGGCCATCGTGTTGGGCGCGTTGCTGCTGGGGATGCGCGGGCATTACTTCGCCATCGCCACGCTGGGATTGGCGGTGGCCACCGCCGAACTGGCGGCGGGCTGGGATTACATCGGCGCGGGATCGGGCATGGTCACGCCCACCTTGCCCGGCGACATGAACGGGCCGGTGCTGTTCTATTACCTGAGTCTCGGGCTGGCCATCGTCACCATCCTGGTTTTCGCCTGGGTCTATTCCACTCGTTTCCGGCTGGCCATCAACGCCATCCGCGACGACGAGGACAAGGCCGAGGCGCTGGGTCATCACACGACGCGCAACAAGATGACGGCATGGGCCATTTCCGCCCTGTTCACCGGCATGGCGGGGGCCATCTATGGCAACCTGTCGGGCTTCATCGACCCGCACGACATCGCCTTCAACGCGGAGATCGGGGTGTGGATGATCCTGATGGCCATCCTCGGCGGCAAGGGCACCCTGTGGGGGCCCATCATCGGCGCCATCGTCTTCTTCATTTCCAAGGAGCTGTTCTGGACCTACCTGCTGGGCTGGCAGCGGGTGGCGCTGGGCCTGCTGATCGTCATCATCGTGGTGTTCTTCCCCGAGGGCATCATGGGCTGGGTGCGCGAGCGCTGGCCGCACCTGTTCGCGCCGCCGCACCTGGACGACGAGGAGGATGACGAGACGCCCGCCGGCGCGGACGAGGACAAGGAGGCCGCCCATGCGTGAGAAGCGTGACTGGCAAGTGCAGGACAGGCCGTTGCTGGAGGTCAAGAACCTGACCAAGCGCTTTGGCGGCGTGGTGGCGAACCACAATGTCTCGTTGTTCGTGGAGCGCGGCACCATCGTCGGCCTCATAGGCCCCAATGGTTCGGGCAAGACGACGCTGTTCAATTGCATCGTCGGACAATATCCCATCGACGAGGGGGAGATCTGGTTCGAGGGCGAGGAGATCTCGCGCTATCGCACGGCGCACATCGCCCGCATGGGGCTCATGCGCACGTTTCAGCAGACGCGCATCTTCGGCAAGATGACCTGTGTGGAGAACATGCTCGTCTCGATGTCGGAGCGGCGGCGGCGATTGACGGACCTGTTCACCCCCGGCAGCCGGGCCGACCGCGCCCGGGCGCTGGACCTGTTGCAGTTCGTGGGCCTTTATTCCAAGCGCCACCACCTGGCGGGCAGCCTGTCGTTCGGCCAGCAGAAACTGCTGGAGTTCGCCATGGCGCTGATGAGCGAGCCGGAGATGCTTTTGCTGGACGAGCCGACGGCGGGCATCAACCCGACCCTCATCAACGGGCTGGTGGACAGGTTGCGCCGGGCCAACGCGGAGTTGGGCATCACGCTTTTGGTGATCGAGCACAACATGCGGGTGATCATGAACCTGGCGGAATACATCTATTGTCTGGCGCATGGCGAGATGCTGGCGTCCGGGCCGCCGGAGGAAATTCGCAACGATCAGCGGGTAATCGACGCCTATCTGGGAGCCACATGAGCGATGAACGCGGACAAGGGCAAGCAGGGCAGGAAGGGAAGGCACCGCCGCATTTCTGGCTATGGCGAAGGCACGACGGAGGTGGTGCTGTCGGTGGATGCGGTGGCGGAAGAGGCGGCGCGGCTGGCCAGCGAGGCGCCAACGCGCGAGCACCTGATGGCGCTGGCGGGCGATGACCCTATCCTGAGCATCGAGGACCTGCACGCCGGCTATGGGCGCATGGAGATCCTGCATGGGGTCGACCTGTATGTGGCGGCAGGACAGTCGCTGTGCCTCATCGGGCCCAATGGCGCGGGCAAGTCGACGGTGCTGCATTCCATCTTCGGCTTCACCACCATCTTCTCCGGACATATTCACATGCGGGAAAAGGACATCACCCACCTGAAGCCGAACGAGAAGCTGGCCGAGGCGGGGGTGGCCTACATCCTGCAGGACAACTCCGTGTTCCCCGACATGACGGTGGAGGAAAACCTGTGGATGGGCGGCTGGCTGCTGCATGACGCGGCCGAGGCCAAGCGGCGGGCGGAGGAGGTGTTCGCGAAATACGACCGCCTGGCGGCGCGGCGCAAGAAGCCGGCCTCGGTGTTGTCCGGCGGCGAACGGCGACTGCTGGAAATCGCCAGGGCATTGATCATGCGGCCGGACATCCTGCTGGTGGACGAGCCGTCCATCGGCCTGGAGCCGCGCTTCATCGACATGGTCTTCGACATCCTCGAGGACTTGCAGCACGCGGAAGGCAAGACCATCGTCATGGTGGAACAGAACGCGCGCAAGGGGCTGGAGTTCGCCGACGTCGGCTACGTGCTGGTGTCCGGCCAGCTGGTGAAGGCCGCCAGCGGCGACGATCTGTTGGAGGATCCCGACGTTGGCCGGTTGTTCCTCGGCGGCTGATGAACGGCAGAAGAAGCGTTGAACCTTCGTTAACCATTCTCCTCGATGATCGGAAGAAGCCATGCAAGCGGGGCCTGCCACTTTGCTGACACAGAAATGTGTTTGAGCCTCTTGAAATGACGACAGCCCTCGGCCACATTCGTGGCGGTGGCCGCAAGCGGGGGCATGACGGCACGAGCAGAGGGCCGGGGAGCCGGGCCCTTGGCGTTCCGCCGTGATGATGAGGGGAGTGCATCTTGCAGCACTGGCGTCAGCATAGCGCGCGTGCCGCCGTGGACGGACAGGGGCCTCGTTCCGTCAGCGGCATGACAGGCACATCGCGGCATCGACGGCTTGCTTCCCGTGACCGTGGCGCCCCTTCCTCCCTCTCCGCTTCTGTCCGCGCCACCCGGGCGTCGGCCGCGTCCACCCGTGGGCGCTTCGGCATTCGCGCGGCGATGGTGACGGCGGCCAGCCTGGGCGCGCTGTGCGGTCTGGTGGGGGTGATGCTGTTGCAGTCGGACATGGCGAAGGATGGCGGTGCGGCCAACGCGGCGCCGGCAAGCCCCTCGCTGGCGGCGACCTCGCTACCGTTGTCGCTTGACGGAACAGGGGCCAGCACGGCGAGCGCAAGCGGGCGGCAAGCCGCCACGGGCGGGGGCAAGAGCGACATGGCCGCGCCCTTGTTGACGGCCTTCGCCAGTTTTTCCGGCGAGGGCCTGGCGCGCGATGTCACGCCGCTGGTGTTGCAGGCGTCCCTGTCGGTGGACGAGGCCGTCAGCGGCTCCGCCGAGATCATGAAGACGCCGCCGCCGGAGCCGGTGGACAAGACCTTCGTGCTGAAGGCGGGCGAGACGCTGGTGGACAGGCTGGTGGCGCTGGGCGTGAACGAAACGCTGGCGCGCGCGCTGAGCGCGGAAGTGGAGCGCGTGTGGCCGCTGAAGAAGATCCGCCCGGGGCAGAAATTCATGCTGACGCTGGACCGGCAGCTGAATTTCTACGGCGAGGAGGTTACCTACCCGGTCTATCTGGCGTTTGCGCCGGAAAGTGGCAAGCGGGTGGTGGTGGAGGCCGACGACGAGGGCCTGTTCAGCGCCCGGCTGCTGCGCAATGCCCCGGCCAGCGTGAAAGACCGGCCCAAGGTGGCGAAACCCGCGCCGGCCTTCCGGCGCGTGCGGGGGCGCATTTCCTCCACGCTCTACGCGGCGGCGCGGGATGAGGGCGTGCCCGACTACATCATCAACCAGATGATGCGCGCCTTCTCGCACCAGATCGACCTTCAGCGCCAGATCCACAAGGGCGATACCTTCGAGGTTCTCTATGGCAAGCCCTTCTCGGGCAGCTCGCAGAGGCGCGCCGTGCTGCATTTCGCCAGGCTCACCAGCCGTGGCAAGACCTATACCTTCTACCGATTCACCACGCCGAAGGACAAGAAGACAGGCTATTTCGACCCGAAAGGCCGTTCGGTGCGCCGCGGCATCATGCGCACGCCCGTGTCCGGCGCGCGCATCAGCTCCGGCTTCGGCTATCGGCGTCATCCCGTCCTGGGCTACACCAAGCTGCACACGGGGGTGGACTTCGCCGCCGGGCGCGGCACGCCAATCCGTGCCGCTGGTGCCGGCGAGGTCATCCATGCCGGCTGGAGGGGTGGCTATGGCAGGACGGTCATGATCCGGCACGACAATGGCTACGTGACACTCTACGCGCACCAGAGCCGGATCGCGCGTGGCATACGCAAGGGGGTGCGGGTGCGCCAGGGGCAGGTGATCGGCTATGTCGGCAGCAGCGGCCGCACCACCGGGCCGCATCTGCATTTCGAAGTGCGGGTGAAGGGCAAGCCGGTGAATCCGCTGCGGGTGCGCACGTCCTCGCGCTATCGCCTTGGCGGTGCGGCGCTTGCCGCCTTCAGACGCCACAAGGCGCGCATAGACGCGCTGTTGAAAAAGACCCCCGTCAGCTCCCATATCGCCAGCAAGTGAATTCGCGGGCGGGTGAACGGTTGCATGGGCACCTTTTTCGGCGTCCCTCATTCGCCATCGTTTGTTCCTCCCGGGGGTGGTGCCGCCATCTCCGGGAACGGGAACGTCGATTTTCGCTCGGGAGGCACCGAGGAGTTTTTTCGCGCAGTATCTCCGCTTCTCGGCGTTCTGGAAACATTGGTGCAAGGCGGGAGGAAAAATGACCGGCAAGCAACAGGAAACGCGCGCGGCGCGGGCGGACATGGGAGATGACATCGTTCTGCCCTTCACGGTGGAGGCACTGGACGTGCGCGGGCGCATTGCACACCTGGGCGCGGTGGTGGACACGGCCGTGCGCCAGCATGACCTGCCCGAGCCGGTGGCGCGGCTGCTGGCGGAAATGTTGGCGCTGACGGCGCTCCTGGGCACGACGCTGAAGTTCAACGGCAAGCTTATCGCACAGGCGCAAACGGACGGGCCGGTGCGGTTGCTGGTGGCGGATTTTGCGGCACCGGGCAGCATTCGCGGGTTGGCGCGTTTCGATGCGGAACGGGTGCGGGCGCTGATGGAGGAAGGCGCGGCCACGGAGGACAGGCTGCTGGGTACGGGCCAGCTGGTGTTCACGCTGGACCAGGGGCCGCACATGCGGCGGTACCAGGGCGTGGCGCGCTTGCAGGGATCGCTGGAGCGGGCGGCGGAGGAATATTTTGCCAGCTCGGAACAGATTCCCACCCGGGTGCGGCTGGCCGCCGGCACGCTGATGGACGTGGCGGGCGAGCATTGGCGCGCGGGGGCGATGATGATCCAGCACATGCCGCCACCGGCGGGGGCGGCGGCCACGGACGAGGAGCGCGAAAGGAAACGGGAGGCGGACGCGGACAACTGGGCGACGGCGGAAGCGCTGTTTGACACGCTGGAGGACCAGGAATTGCTTGATCCGTCCATTTCGCCGGAGCGGCTGGCCTATCGGCTGTTTCACGAACATGGCGTGCGTGCCTTCGAGCCGGTGAGGCTGCGGTGGGATTGCCGCTGCTCGCGCGAGACCTTGCTGGAGGTGCTGCGACGATTCAGTCCCGAAGAGCGGGCGGAGATGGTGGAGGAAGACGGCAAGATCCGCGCCCGCTGCGAATTCTGTTCCACGACCTATGAATTCACGCCGGAAGAGCTGGCGGCGAAGCCCTCCTGAGCGCTGCTGGCAAGGGTGGACGGCGGGGACGGGGAAGGGAAGGCCATTGGCCCTTTTTCCCATCGCGCTGTTGCCAGCGCCGCTCGGGGGCAATATTGCTGGGGATGATGCTTTCCCGCGCCCTCGCGCGGTCCCGGCTCGCCAGCCCGCAACCCTGACATCCGCCACGGCATGATGAAAAACGACTTCGAGATGCACCG
>JALVRJ010000017.1:0-687 GCA_027031305.1 Hyphomicrobiales bacterium
GCTTCTCGATCTTGCGGCAACGCGTCGGCGACACCTGCCGCCAACCACGCGGGCAGGCGCAGGCACGGCCACCATTGACCGGGAAGGCCGGCTTCACGCAGTTCGGCCGGGGCTTCTCGATCTTGCGGCAACGCGTCGGCGACACCTGCCGCCAGCCACGCGGGCAGGCGCAGGCGCGGCCGCCGTTGACCGGGAAGGCCGGCTTCACGCAGTTCGGCCGAGGCTTCTCGATCTTGCGGCAACGCGTCGGCGATACCTGCCGCCAGCCACGCGGGCAGGCGCAGGCACGGCCACCATTGACCGGGAAGGCCGGCTTCACGCAGTTCGGCCGGGGCTTCTCGATCTTGCGGCAGCCGTTGCGGCCATCAGGACGCCAGCCCTTCGGACAGGCGCACTTGCCAGCACGCGTCGGGAACGCGGGCTTCTTGCACTCCACGATCTTCTCGCAGCGGCCACGCTTCGGGTTCAGCTTCGTGCCGCGCGGACATGCGCAGCGCGTAGGCGAAACCTTGCGCGCCCCGCCGAAGCGGCAGACGCAGGCGCGCCCCTTGCGCACCGTGGTGCGCGCATCGCACCTCGGCCCCTGGGGCACAACCACGGGCGGAGTGACCACCGGCGGCTTGATTGCCTGGGCCTCGGCGAAGGTGGCGCAGGAAATGCCCGATTGCAGATTCAGCGTCCTGATGC
>JALVRJ010000017.1:697-2438 GCA_027031305.1 Hyphomicrobiales bacterium
GGCATGGAGACCGTGACGTCCAGCGCCGAGGGACTGGCCGCGTTCAGCGCCGCCCCGGAAATGGTGCAGGAGACGTCCTCATTGGCTGCCACCGGCGTCTGGCCGCATGTCCAGCCATCGGCGGAATTGGCCGGGCCGATGGCTGTCACTTGGCTTCCGGACACCTGAATGGCGTCCATCACCTCCACCTGGGCATTGGCCGGAAGATTGGCCCCCGTCACGGTGATGGTGCAATGCGCCGTGGCTCCCACCGGCCCCTGAACGGCGGGGCCACAGGTTTTCTGCACATTCAGCCGGGGCGCGCCTCCGCCGCCGGTATCGCCGCCGCCATTGCCCACATGGGCACAAGCGGTGTTGTTGGCCGTGTCCGTCTCGGACAATCCGTGCGGATCGCCGGGGCGGTGAACCTCCACCGTCGCGCAGTTTTCCATGGCCACACCCTGCGGTGCACCCACCTCCAGTGGTGGCACGGAGCCCAGCGGCCCGTCGCTGCCCACCGTATAGGAGCACGTCAGCGTCTGCCCGGCGCTAAGATTGGGCGGAATGGCCGAAGGCGTGCAGCTCCAGCCCGCCGGAGCGCTCAGCGAGGTGAACGTGGCGTTCGGCGGCACCGTGTCGGTGACGGTGATGACATCGCCCGCCTTCAGCGAACCGCTGACCTGCGCCACGCTGATGAAGAAGCGCGGCCCCTGGGGTCCGCCCGGCGTGAAGGCCTTGGAGATCTTCACATCCAGCGGCTCATCGCCGTCCGGCGTCCCGGAGAAATCAACGCAGCTCTTCTCCGCCTCGATGGATGCCGGAAGGCCGGATGATTCCGCCGTTTGCCGCGCCGGGAAGAAGGCCGCGGCGGTGGCGCAATTGCGGCTTTCGTCCGCGTCATGCGGCCCGGCCCAGCCCACCGTCACGTTGATGACGGAGGTGCCCCCGGCGGCCATCAGGTCATCCGCGCCAAGCGTGCAATTCACCGGCGTGCCCGCGCTTGCGGGCCAGGAAGACGAACTGCATGACCACGACTCGGAGCTGGCGCTGGAGGGGATCATGCCGATCATGCCCATGCCGGAGAGCACATCGTTCACTTCCACCACATAGCCCGAAGGCAGGTTCTCGCCCGTCACCGTGATGGTGCATTGCGCCTCATAGGGGAAACCCTCGGGGAAAGCCTCGCCCTTCTTCGCCGGCCCGCATTCCTTTTTCACCGTCAGCTTCGGCTCCTTCGGCTCAACGCGTGGGCAGATGTCCTTCGGGATTTCCACCTCGATCTTGCTGGCGCAGCACAGATCGCTGCCTTCCGCCTTGCCCGCGCCGCTGGCCACGGCGTTGGCCAGAAGCGTCACCGTCTGCCCCTCGCTCGCCCCGCTGAGGGTGAAGGTCTGCCCCGGCAGGCTCTGCGACGTCGGCGTGACGGAAACGCCCGGCGTCAGCGAGGAGACCTCGATGCCGTCCGGCGAAAAACCAAGCGGCCCGGAGCCGTTCAGCGAAACGCTGATGACGCCATCTGCGGAGCATTTCACCTCTGGGTCAAGCTTCAGGCACTGGGCAAGTTCCTCGTGCGGATTGCCCGCATCGCCCGCGCCTCCGCCATTGTCCGATGTGTCATCCTCCGGATCGCATGGATCCTTGTCGATGCGCAAAAAGGCATTGTCGAAATTCACCGGGTTGGACATCTGCACAACGAAGGAGAACGTCGTGCCGCGCGGCAGGCTCACCGTGCCGGTCTTGACCACCCACGGATCGGTCTTCG
>JALVRJ010000018.1 GCA_027031305.1 Hyphomicrobiales bacterium
GGCCCGCCCGCCCGAACGCGGGGTCCATCCGGGACTGCCGTCGATCCTCGCGTTCGTTCCCGCGTTCGTTCTCGCGATTGTCCTCGCTCTTTCTCCCGTGGCCCATGGCGGGCAACGGCCTTCCAACCCCACGCTCGCTTCCGCGCCGTCCCCCTACCTGCGCCACCACGCCCACGACGCCGTGCGCTGGCGCCCCTGGGGGCGGGCGGCCTTCGACGAGGCCAGGCGGCGCAATGTGCCGGTGTTCCTGGCGGTGGGTTACCTTGCCTGCTACTGGTGCACCGTCATGCAGCGCGAAAATTACCGCGACCGGGAAGTGGCGAACGTCCTGAACGAGCACTTCGTTCCCGTGCTGGTGGACAGGGAAGCGCGGCCGGACATCGACGAGCTCTACATGACCGTTGCCGCCGCCTTGCGTGGCGTCGCCGGCTGGCCCAACCACGTGTTCTTGACGCCGGATCTGGAGCCCTTCCATGCCGAGGGCTACCTGCCGCGCGAGCGTTTCCTTCGCCTGCTGAGGCAGGTGGCCCTGCGCTGGCGCCGCGAGCCGGATACCCTGCGCGCCTCTGCTCGCGAGATCGCCCGCGCCGTGCGCGAATACCTGCACCGCAAGACCCGGGCGCGGGCCGCCCTGGACAGCCTCTCACCGGCGCGTTTGCGCAAGATCGCCCAATCCCTGGCGGCCCGTTTCGACCCCTTCTACGGCGGCCTGGACGGCGCGCCCAAGCATTTCCGCCAGCCGTTGTTGATGCTGCTGGCGCGCGCCGCCCTGGCGCATGATCACCTCGCCGCCCGCACTGCCTTGCTGAACACCCTGCGCCACGTCAGCCGTGGCGGCGTGCATGACCACCTGGAAGGCGGTTTCTTCCGCTATGCCACCGACACCGCCTGGCACGTCCCGCACTTCGAGAAGATGCTCTACGATCAGGCCCTCATGGCCGACGCCCTGCGCGCCGGCTGGCGGCTGTCGAGCGATCCCTGGCTCAAGCGTTCGGCGCTGCGCACGCTGGACTTCGTCCTCGCCCAGCTGCGCCTGGACAATGGCGCCTTCGCCGCCACCCTGAGCGCCAATACGCCCGATGGCCGCGAGGGCGGGCGCTTCCTGTTCACGCCGGACGAGCTGCGCGCCCTGCTCGCGCCGCAAGACGCCGGATGGGCGCTGGAGAAGTTCGGCGTTCTCTCCGAGGGCGCGCTTGCCGGGCGCGTGGTGGTTCACTTGCAGGACGTGGCGCTCGACGATGCGGCCCAGCGGACGCGCCTGCGCCGCGTGCTGGCCAGCTTGCGCCAGGCCTTGCGCCAACGGCCCCGGCACGAGCACGACGACAAGGTCATCACCGGCTGGAATGGCCTGATGATCGGCGCCCTGGCCCGCGCCGCGCTGCAATGGGGCAGGGCCGACCTTGGCGAGGCGGCGGCCAGGGCGGCGCGTTTCCTCCTGCACGAAGTGCATTCCGGCACGGCCCTGGCGCGCTACTGGGCGTGGGGCCGGGCTCATGGCGGCGCCACGCTGGACGATTATGCCTACCTCGTCGACGGCCTGCTGGCCCTGCATGACTGGCGGCCGGACGAGGGTTGGCTGCGGCACGCGGCGCGACTGGTGGATCAGGCCAGGAAACGCCTTTTCGACGTGCAGGCGCGGCGCTGGTGGTTCGCGCCGGCGCGCACCGGCTTCGCCCGCCTGCCGCCGCCGCCGGACCGCACCCTGCCGGCGGCCGACGCCATGATGGCGCTGAACCTGCTGCGCCTGGCCGCCCGCACCGGCGACGATGACTGGCGCACGCTGGCGGGCGAGACACTTTCCGGCCTCCTGGCGCGCGCCCTGAAAACCCCCGTTTCGCACGCCACCACCCTGCGCGCGGTGGACATCCTGCTGCGCGCGGACGACACGCCGGTGCAATACACCGCCCGTGGCCACGTGCGCGCCCATGCCCGCTGGCTGGATGCCGGCGGGGGAAGCTTCGCCGTGCACCTTCGCATCGCCAAAGGCTGGCACGTTCAGGCGCACAGGCCCGACGACGAAAACCTCGTGCCCACCCGGCTCGAGCTGGTTCGCCCGAGGGAAGCGGCGCTTGTGGCGTTGCACTATCCGGCCCCGGTGGTGCGCTCCCTTGCGTTTTCCGGCCAGCCGCTGAAATTGCTGGAGGGCGAGGTCGAAATCACCGGACGTGTCAAATTGTCCGGTGCCGCCCGCGCCCCCGTGGTGCTGCGCCTGCAAGCACAGGCCTGCGACGACGACACCTGCCTGCCGCCTCGATGGATGACGCTCTACCTTCCGCCGCCTGCGCCCATCCAACCATGATCATGATGGCCGTGAAAGGGCGGGGAGAAACGGGCGGCACGTCCGGGATGAGCGGAAGACAACCACCAGGCAATGGAGCGGCGGCGGCAACCAATCGATATATACCAGATTGCGTAATGTCTGACCGGTGC
>JALVRJ010000019.1 GCA_027031305.1 Hyphomicrobiales bacterium
ACGGTGGAATAGGCGACGAAGGGCAGCTGGCCGGTGAAGAACCATTTGGCGACATCGGGCGCGTTGCCGAAGTAGAGGATGAAGGTGAAGGAGGTCCAGAAGGCGATGAGGGCCCAGACGAGATGCTTCAGCCCGCGCTTGAGGATCTTCTCGGCGTTCCACGGGGCCTTGTCGAGGCGTATCTGGGCGTTGCGGTCGCCCTCGATCTTGCGCTCCACGAGCATGAACAGATCGGTCCAGACGGTCTGCCAGCAGGCATAGCCGCACCAGGCGCGGCCGACCATGGCGGTGGCGATGAACAGGGCAATGGCGGCGAGAATGAGCAGGCCGGCGACGTAGTAGAACTCCTGCGGCCAGATCTCGATCCAGAAGAAGTAGAAGCGGCGATGTTGCAGGTCAATGAGCACGGCCTGGTCAGGAGCGCCGGGACCGCGATCCCAGCGCAACCAGGGAAGGATGAAGTAGATGCCCATGAATATGGCGGAGAGGGTCCACTTCAGGTTACGGAAGCGGCCGGAGATGGCCCGCGGAAACACCTTCTTGCGGGCCTGATACATCTTCTGCTTCTTGCCTGGATCCTGCGCGCCGGCTGTCTCGCGCTTCAAGGTATCGACGACCTCGACCATTGTTCCACTCTCATGTTGCGGTTGCCGTGCCTGCCGTATGGCCGCCCGGACCGGGACGTTCCCCCTCTCGCCGCTGAATGCGTGCTGATGGCGAGATTATATGAGACAAGACAAATACATAACTCAACTCATTGTAATCAGGGCCCTGGCGCCGGGTTATTTCGCATCGCGACGGTGGCGGCCAGATGGCAGAATGCCGCGCCCGGGCATTTTTCCTCAGGGTGAAACAGGTGGGGCGAGGATGAAGTTCGCATCCCCGCCCCGCAGTGTCCGAAAGGTGCCTGGCCGCCTCAGGAGCCGACGCCACCACCCAGCGAGTGGACGTAGATGGTCAGCGCCTTGATGGTGGCCTTGTCCAGCTTGCCCTTCCACGCCGGCATGACGCCGTGCTTCGGGTTATTGACCTGGGCCTTGATGGCCTCGCGGGAGCCGTCATAGAGCCAGATCTGGTCGTTCAGGCGCGGACCGCCAACGTCGGGGATGCCCTCGCCCTTGTCGCCATGGCAGCCGTTGCAGCCGGCATCTTCCATGTATACCTTCTGGCCGGCCTCGGCCTTCTTGGCGTCATGCTCCTGTCCGGAGAGCTTCAGGACATATTCGACCACGGCGTCGATCTGGGCCGGCTCGAGGATCTGGTCCTTGCCGAAGGCGGGCATGTCGGACGTGCGCGTCTCCTCGTTGGTTTCCGGGTTGTAGCGGACGCCATGGGTGATGGTGTAGTGGATGGCCTCCAGCGTGCCGCCCCACAGCCAGTCGTCATCGGCCAGGTTCGGGTAGCCATAGGCGCCCTGGCCACCAGCCTGATGGCACTGCACGCAGTGCAGTTTGAAGGTGGTGCCCCCCATGCGGTTGGCGAACTGGAACAGGTCGTCGTTCTTCTTGATTTCCTCGAGCGAGAGCTTTTCCAGCTGCGCCAGCTTCTCGGCGCGGGCCTGCTGCACCGCCTTCATCTCCGCCTGCAATTCCATGCGGTTGGTGGTGCCGAGGAAGCCCTTGGTGTTGGTTTCGATGAGCGGCCAAGCCGGATAGGCCAAGGTGTAGCCGATGCCCCAAATGATGGTGAGATAGAAGGTCCACAGCCACCAGCGCGGCAAGGGCGTGTCCAGCTCCTTGATGCCGTCCCACTCGTGACCGGTCGTTTCGGTGCCGGTCACTTCATCGCGTTCACGTTCAGCCATTTTTCCGTTCCCCGATGTTGTCATCGTCGTGCAGTGGCACCCGGGCCAGCTCCTCGTAGGTCTTCTTCGAGCCGGGGCGGAAGATGAATATCAGCACCCCGAGGAAGAATAGCCCCACCAGTATGGTGCCGAAGGTTCCGGCCCAGGCGGCCACCGTTTCGTAGGTCATGCCCGTTACCTCAGGTTCTCGACGTTCTTCACATCGAAGGCCTTGAAGTCGACGAGGGTGCCGAGCATCTGGAGATAGGCCACCAGGGCGTCGAGCTCGGTGATCTTCTCCTTGCCGTCGAGGGCGAAGTCTCGCGCCTTCACCTCCGTGGCGCTGCCCCAGCGCTTCTTGCCGTAGCGCTTGACCAGCCCCTCGGTATCCTCGCCGGTCGCCTGGGCGACGAGGTCCGCCTTGGCGTTCTTGATCATGTCCTCGTCATAGGGAACGCCAAGAAGAGCATTCGTCTTCAGGTGGTCGGCGATATCGTCGAACTTCAGCTCGGTCGTGGCGAGGAACGGATAGCCCGGCATGACGGACTCCGGCACCACCGCGCGCGGATCCTTCAGATGCTGGACATGCCACTGGTCGGAATACTTGCCACCGACACGGGCGAGATCCGGGCCGGTGCGCTTCGAGCCCCACTGGAACGGATGGTCGTACATGCTCTCCGCCGCCAGCGAATAATGGCCGTAACGCTCCACCTCGTCGCGGAAGGGGCGGATCATCTGCGAGTGGCACAGGTAGCAGCCCTCGCGGATGTAGATGTTGCGCCCGGCCAGCTCCAGCGGAGTGTAGGGCCTGACACCCTTCACCTTCTCGATGGTGTTGTTGAGCCAGAACAGCGGGACGATCTCCACCAAGCCGCCAATGGTGACGACGATGAAGCTCAGGATGAGGAGCAGCGTGGCGCTGCGTTCGATCTTGTCGTGCTTCATTTGCCTCACTCCCCCTCGATCAAGCCTGGGCCCGGGCCGGCGCCAGCTCGGCTTCCGCCGCGCGCACGCGACCCTTCGCGGTCATGTAGAAGTTGTAGGCCATGATGAGGCCGCCGGTGAGATAGAGCAGGCCACCCAGGGCGCGGATGACATAGTAGGGGTGCATGGCCTCCACCGTCTCGACGAAGGAGTAGACCAGGAAGCCCTGATCATCATACTCGCGCCACATGAGGCCCTGCATGATGCCCGACACCCACATGGAGGCGGCGTAGAGCACGATACCCAGCGTCGCCAGCCAGAAGTGCCAGCTGACCAGCCGGTAGGAATAGAGCCGGCCGTTGGCGCTGAACAGACGGGCGAACAGGAAGTAGAGCGAGCCCATGGTGATCATGCCGACCCAGCCAAGGGCGCCGGAATGCACGTGACCGACCGTCCAGTCGGTGTAGTGCGACAGGGCGTTCACCGACTTGATGGCCATCATCGGGCCCTCGAAGGTGGACATGCCGTAGAAGGCCACGGCGATCACCATCATGCGCAGGATGGGGTCGGTGCGCAGCTTGTCCCAGGCGCCAGAGAGCGTCATCAGGCCGTTGATCATGCCGCCCCAGGAGGGCATCCACAGGATCACCGACATGACCATGCCCAAGGTCTGCACCCAGTCCGGCAGCGCCGTGTAGTGCAGGTGGTGCGGGCCGGCCCAGATGTAGGTGAAGATAAGCGCCCAGAAGTGGACGATGGACAGCCGGTAGGAGTAGACCGGGCGCTCGGCCTGCTTGGGGATGAAGTAGTACATCATGCCAAGGAAGCCGGCGGTGAGGAAGAAGCCCACCGCGTTATGTCCATACCACCACTGGGTGATGGCGTCTGGCGCGCCGGAAAGCAGCGCGTAGCTCTTGGAGCCGAAGAAGGACACCGGCAGCGCCAGGTTGTTGCCGATGTGGAGCATGGCGATGGTGACGATGAAGGAGAGATAGAACCAGTTCGCCACGTAGATGTGCGAAACGTTGCGCTTCACCAGCGTGCCGAAGAAGACCAGGAAGTAGGCCACCCAGACGATGGTCAGCCAGACGTCGATGTACCACTCCGGCTCGGCGTATTCGCGGCTTTGGCTGCCACCCAGGACATAGCTGGTGGCGGCCAGCACGATGAACAGCTGGTAGCCCCAGAAGACGAACCAGGCGAGATTGCCGAAGGCGAGCCTGGCGCGGTTGGTGCGCTGCACGACGAAAAAGGAAGTGGCGATGAGCGCGTTGCCGCCGAAGGCGAAGATCACCGCGGAGGTGTGCACGGGGCGCAGGCGGCCGAAGTTGGTGAGCGGAAAATCCAGGTTCAGCCACGGAAAGGCCAGCTCGGAAGCCACGTAGACGCCGACGGTGAAACCGACAACCCCCCAGAACACGGTGGCGACGATGCCATATTTCACCACCTTGTCCATGTATTCCGTTTCTTTCTCCTGCAGATAGGAGCCGCTCATGGTGTTGCGCGCCATGAAGAACAGCGCCAGCACGGCGGCGGCGAAGAAGACCCAGGCATGGAATTCGTAAAGCCCGTCCTTCGCGTTGGCCGCCATGAACAGCGCCAGCACGGCGCCAAGGCCCAGCAGCCCCATCTGCAACCATCTCATGGTCAGAGACATTGTTCCCTCTCTCCCTTGTTGCCGAGAGACATTACCAAAGGCCGCTCACCTTTCCCCGTGAACGGCCCCTCTTCCCCGGAAGCATTGCGCCGGCGCGGACGCGGGCGCCGGCCCGGAGTGGATGAATATTAACACTTTTTGCTTCTTCGGGAATCGCTGGAGCGCAACTGCGACAGTGTGTCCACAGCCCACACGCGCACACCGGCCGACTTGCCGAAAAGACAGTCATGTCGTTCCCCACTCCTGACGGGCAAAAAGCCCGCCCCCGCCGGATTACAGGGTTTTCATGTTCTGATATTTGACTTTTGTCAAGCGACGCGCCATGCCGCACCGCCCGCCTCGATGGCGTGATGGGCGAATGCCTCGTCTCGGGAAAGGCCTGTCCGTCAGTGTCCGTCAGGCCGGCATCCTCGGCGCGGCTGCGCGCACCGTCTCGTCGACATGGTCGGCGAAGCGGGCGAAGTTGTCGTTGAACATGGCGGCCAGGCGCCTCGCCTGGTCGTCGTAGGCGGCGGGATCGTCCCAAGTGTCGCGCGGCGTGAGCAAGAGGGGGTCGACGCCGGGCACCTCCAGCGGCACCTGAAAGCCGAAGACGGGATCGGCGCGGGTGGGCACGTCGCGCAGCCTGCCCTCCAGCGCGGCGCGCAGGAGGGCCCGGGTCTGCATGATGGGCATTCGGTAGCCCTCGCCGTGCGGGCCGCCCGTCCAGCCGGTGTTGACCAGCCAGCAGGCGGCGCCCGTGCGCCGCAATCTGTTCTTGAGCATGTCGCCATAGACGGCCGGATGCCGCGGCATGAAGGGCGCGCCGAAGCAGGCGGAAAAAGTGGCCTGCGGCTCGGTTACGCCCTTTTCCGTGCCGGCCACCTTGGCCGTGTAGCCGGAGAGGAAGTGGAACATGGCCTGCTCCGGCGTGAGGCGGGCGATGGGTGGCAGCACGCCAAAGGCGTCGGCGGTGAGGAAGATGACGTTCTCAGGCTGGCCGGCCATGCCGGTCTCGGAGGCGTTGGGGATGTAGTGCAGCGGATAGGCGGCGCGGGCATTCTCGGCGTAGCGGTCGTCGGAGAAATCCGGAGCGCGCACGTCATCGAGCACCACGTTCTCGAGAATGGTGCCGAAGCGGCGACAGGCGGCGTAGATTTCCGGCTCGGCCTTCGGCGAGAGGTTGATGGTCTTGGCGTAGCAGCCGCCCTCGAAATTGAAGATGCCTTTGTCCGACCAGCCGTGCTCGTCGTCGCCGACGAGGGTGCGGGTGGAGTCGGAGGACAACGTGGTCTTGCCGGTGCCGGAAAGGCCGAAGAACAAGGCCGCGTCGCCCTGCTCGCCGACATTGGCCGAGCAGTGCATGGGCAGCACGTTGTGGTCGGGCAACAGATAGTTGAGCGTGGTGAACACCGATTTCTTGATCTCGCCGGCGTAGGCCGTGCCACCGATGAGCACCGTGCGCGAGCGGAAATCGAGTGCGATGACGGTGCCGGAACGAGTGCCGTGCACGGCCGGGTCGGCGCGGAAGGAGGGCGCGTGGATGATGGTGAGCTCCTCGCGGAAAGTGGCGAGTTCGTGCTCGTGCGGGCGGCGCAACAGATGGCGGATGAACAGGGCGTGCCAGGCGCTTTCCGTCACCACGCGCACGCTCAGGCGATAGGCCGGGTCGGCACCGCCGAAGAGATCCTGCACATGCAGCGCCTTGCCCTTCAGGTGCGCGAGCATGTCCGCCTTCAGCCGCGAAAAATGGGCCGGGCTCATTTCGGCGTTGTTGTCCCACCACACGGTGTTTTCGGTGAGGTCGTCGCGCACCACGAACTTGTCGTCGGCGGAGCGGCCGGTGTGTTCGCCGGTGCGCGTGCGCAGCGCTCCATCGGCGGTGATCACGCCCTCGCCGTTCCGCACCGCCAGCTCGTAAAGCTCCGGCTCGAAGAGATTGTGGACGGCACGCCCATCCCCTTCGAAAAGATGCGGATCGAGTGGATTGGCATGGTTGAAACGGCCCAGGTGCTGCACGGCGCTCTCCCCATTTCCGGTTGTGCCCCTTGTGGGACCAAACCATGCCGCAAGCGATGGGCGTGGGCAAGAGCGCCCAGCATTTGCTCCTCATGGCGCGAACGGTTATATCCGGCGGCGGAGGATAAAACGCGTTGGGAAAGGGCGCATTCATGATGGACAAGGAGGCGCGGTTTGACGTGCTGGGCATCGGCAACGCCATCGTCGATGTTCTGGCCCACGTGGACGATGAATTCCTCGTTCGCCACGATCTGGTGAAGGGGGCGATGCGGCTGATCGACGAGGTGGAGGCGGAGCGGCTTTACGAATCGCTGGGGCCGACGGTGGAGCAATCGGGCGGATCGGCCGCCAACACCATCGCCGCGCTGGCCTCCTTCGGCTGTGACGCCGCCTTCATCGGCAAGGTGAAGGACGACCAGCTGGGGCGCGTGTTCGCGCACGACATTCGCGCCACGGGGGCGCATTTCGACACGCCGCCGGCGCAGGACGGGCCGAGCACGGCGCGCTGCCTGGTGCTGGTGACGCCGGACGGCGAACGCACCATGAATACCTGGCTGGGAGCGGCGCAGAACCTGTCGCCGGCGGACATCGACGAGGATGTGGTAAAGGATTCCGCCATCATCTACCTGGAAGGCTACCTGTGGGATCCGCCGGCGGCGAAGGAGGCCTTCCAGAAGGCGGCGGCGCTGGCGCGGGCGGCCGGGCGCAAGGTGGCGCTGTCGCTGTCCGATTCCTTCTGCGTGGACCGCCACCGCGAGAGCTTTCTCGACCTCATCCGCTCCTCGGTGGACATCCTGTTCGCCAACGAGGCGGAGATCAAGGCCCTCTACCAGGCGAGCAATTTCAACGACGCCATGCACGCCGCGCGCAAGGACTGCCCGCTGGCGGTGCTCACCCGCTCGGCCGCCGGATCGGTCATTGCCCTGCCCGACGACGTGCACGTGGTGGAGGCGCACCCGGTGAAGACCGTGGTGGACGCCACCGGTGCGGGTGATTTGTTCGCGGCCGGCTTCCTGGCCGGGTATGCACGCGGGCTGGACCTGCCGGACGCGGCGCGGGTGGGGGCGCTGGCGGCGGCGGAGATCATCCAGCAGATGGGGGCGCGCGCCATTCGCC
>JALVRJ010000020.1 GCA_027031305.1 Hyphomicrobiales bacterium
GGGTGGACGGAGCACAGTCCCGCCGCGTGCAGGGCCTGGCGGTTCAGCACCCGCAAGGCCTCGCGGGCGGGTAGGGAGAGCTTGCGGGCGGAGGCGGCGTGCGAGCGCGCATAGAGTGGATCGCCCATGACCGGGTGGCCAATGTGGGCCATGTGCACGCGGATCTGGTGCGTGCGACCGGTTTCCAGCGTGCAGCGCAACAGGCTGGCGATGGGGCCTGGCACATCGGGTGGGAAGGTTTCCAGCGCCTCGTAATGGGTGATGGCCTCGCGCGCGGCGCCATCATCGGGGCGCACGGCCATGCGGGTGCGGTCATGTCTGGCGCGGCCGATGGGGGCGTCGATGGTGCCGCGCCTCAGCCTCGGCGCGCCCCACACCAGCGCCAGGTAGGCCCTGTGCAGGCGGCCGTCGCGGCCATGCGCGGCGAACTGTTCGCTCAGGCCCTTGTGCGCCTCGTCCGTCCTGGCGATGACGAGCAGGCCGGAGGTGTCCTTGTCCAGCCGGTGGACGATGCCGGGGCGCTCCACCCCGCCGATGCCCGAAAGTCTGCCGCCGGTCTTCTCGATATGATGCATCAGGGCGTTGACCAGCGTGCCACCCGCGTGGCCAGGGGCGGGATGCACCACCAGTCCGGCCGGCTTGTCGATGACGATGAGGTGGTCGTCTTCGTGAACGATGTTCAGCGGGATGTCCTCCGCCGCCAGTTCCAGTGGTTTCGGTGGTGGAATTTCCAGCTCCACCGTGTCGCCCGGGGCCAGCTTGTGGGCGGGGCGGGTAACTGGCCGGGCGTTGACCCGCGCGCGGCCCTCTGCGATGAGAGACTGCACGCGGCTGCGCGAGATGTCGGGCAGGCGAGCGGAAACGACCTTGTCCAGCCGCTGGCCGGCCTCCTCGGTGGCGACGATGAAGGCGTGGCGTTCGGGTTCTTGCGCGGGAGTGTCGTTCATGGCGGCAAGTGAGCACGGCAACGGCCAAAATGCAATCGGCGTGGCGGAAGATGCGGCCGCCGCGGCCGTGGCGCGTCCGCTGTCGGAGGCCGAACAGCGGCAGATACGAGTGCTGAAGGCGGTGGTCATCGGCCTTGGCGTGCTTATCGTGGCGGGGCTCGTCGCGTTGCTGACGGCGGTGGTGCTGCGCGGGGGTGGTGGCTCGCGCGCGCTGCCGGCGGAGGAAGCCATGCATGTGGTCCTGCCGGAAGGCGCGGTGGTGGAGGAAATGCGCGTCAGCGGCAACACGCTGGCGCTGCGGGTGAGGCTGGCCGACGGCGGGCGCGAGATCATCATCATCGACGCGCGCAAGGGCCGCGTCGTGCGGCGCATTCGGATCGGGCCGCGAGATTGACGCCGCCCTGATGGCTGTTACCATCTTCGCGTCGGGCGAACACGCAACAGGGAGGAGACGTGATGGCGAAGAAGATCCTGATGCTGGTGGGCGATTTCGCCGAGGATTACGAGGTCATGGTGCCGTTCCAGACCTTGCAGGCGGTGGGACACGCGGTGGACGCGGTGTGCCCGGACAAGACGGCGGGCGAGCAGGTGGCCACCGCGGTGCATGACTTCGAGGGACACCAGACCTATTCGGAAAAGCCCGGGCACAATTTCACCCTGAACGCCGATTTCGAGGCGGCACGCGCCGAGGACTACGACGCGCTGGTGATCCCCGGCGGGCGGGCGCCGGAATATCTGCGGCTGAACCCGAAGGTCATCGAGCTGGTGCGGGCATTTGCCGAGCAGGGCAAGCCCATCGCCGCCATTTGCCACGGGGTGCAGGTGCTGGCGGCGGCGGACGTGGTGCGCGAGCGCGAGGTTTCCTGTTATCCGGCCTGCGCGCCGGATCTGGAAGCGGCTGGTGGCACCTATGCCGACATTCCCATCGACAAGGCGCACGTGGACGGTAACCTGGTCACCGCCCCGGCGTGGCCGGCGCACCCGGACTGGATGGCGAAGTTCCTCGACGTGCTGGGGACGAAGATCAGCCATGCCTGAGGCGCCATGGCGTGGCTGGCGTCCGGGAGGAGGTGGCGGCGCGTGGTTCAGCGGCGCGAGACGGCGTTGGCGTGCAGCATCAGGAAGCGCGGGCGCTTGCCTCGGTCGCTGCCCAGCAGGTCGCCGGTGATGCGATCGTCGTGGTCATAGCCGGCCACGGCGTATCGCACGCGGTCGAAGCTGTTGGCGGCCACGACGATGTTTTTCGCGCCCTTGACGAAGGACACCGCCGCGCCGACGGGGCAGTCGCGCACGACGTTGCCGGTGGCGACGAGGTTGCGGGCGGAGCGGCCCCAGCCCAGCAACAGGCCGTATTTGCGCGCGCGCTCAATCACGTTGCCGGTGATGGCCACCTCCGCCTCGGCCTGGATGCCGAAGCCTTCCTCGCACGGCTGCCCGCGCCCGGGCACCATGTCGCGGCTGCCGTTGCCCGAACCGG
>JALVRJ010000021.1:0-10590 GCA_027031305.1 Hyphomicrobiales bacterium
GGGGCGCGGGACGGTTTTACCGGTCAGTCTTTACGCAACCTGGTATAACCGCGGTGGGGATCACAGCTTGTGGCCGCCGTCCACCAGCAGGCACTGGCCCTGGATGTATCCGGCCACGTCGGTGCACAAGAAGCCGACGGTGGCGGCGATCTCCCGTGGCTGGCCGACGCGGCCGGCGGCGATGGGCCGCAGCATTTCGGCCAGCAGCTCGTCCTCGGACTTGCCGGCATTGCGGGCGCGGGCGGCGAGCACTTCCGTCATGCGTTCGGTGCGGGTGAGGCCGGGGCAGACGAGATTGGCGGTAATGCCCTTTTCCCCGAACTCGTCGGCGATGGTCTCGGCGATGCCCAGCAGCGCCTTGCGCAGCGAATTGGAAATGGCCATGAGCGCCAGGGGATGGCGCACCGTGCGCGAGGCGATCATGACCACCCGGCCGAAGCCGCGCGCGGCCATGTGCGGCAACAGGGCCTGCGTGGCCTGGACCACGGAGCGGACGATTTGCCGGTAGGCGGCGTCCCAGTCCGCGAGCGGGGTTTGCAGGTAGGGACCGACGGGCGGACCGCCACAGTTGGTGATCAGCAGGTCGGTGTCGGCATGGCGCCGCAAGACGGCGTTCAGCGCAGCCTCGTCGACGAGGTCGGCGGCCTCGATGGTGGTGGCCACGCCGTATTTTCGTTGCAGCTCGCCGGCCACCAGCCGCAGGCGCTCGGTCGAGCGGGCCAACAGCACCACATCGGCGCCCATGGCGGCGAGCTGTTCGGCCGAGGCCCGCCCCAGCCCCCGCGAGGCGCCGAAGACAAGCGCCTTCCTGCCCTTCAGGGTGTTGGCCGTGAATACGTCCCTCATGACATTCCTCCTGGCGACAAGGATTGCAGGCGCTCCGCCAGCTCGACCAACGGCGGGATTCGGGCCATGTCGTTGCGCACGGCCAGCGTGGCCTGGGAGCGGAGGATGACGCCGTCGTCTAGCACCTTCAGGCGGTTGGCCCTGAGCGTGGAGCCGGTGGAGGTGATGTCGACGATGAGCTCCGCCAGCCCGGCGGCCGGGGCGCCCTCGGTGGCGCCGGCGGAGCGCACGGTGCGGAAGGCCGTCACCCCGTGCTCGGTGAAGAAATGGCGGGTGAGGCGCAAATACTTGGTGGCCACGCGCATGAGACGGCCATGGCGGGCGTGATATTCCGCCGCCACTTCCTCGAGGTCGGCCATGCGCGCCACGTCCAGCCAGCATTCCGGCACCGCCACCACCACGTCGGCATGGCCGAAGCCCAGCGGCAGCCGCGTTTTCGCCACCTCGTCCACGTCCGGCATGGTTTCGCGCAGCAGGTCTTCGCCGGTGATGCCGGCGGCGACGCGTCCCTCCATCAGGTGCCGCGCGATCTCGGAGGCGGAGAGAAACGCCACCTCCAGCGAAGGCGCGTTCTTCAGCCCGCGCAGTTCGCCGCGGTAGCCGCGCGCATCGCCGGTGCGCGCCAGCTCCAGCCCGGCGCGCGCGAGCAGCTCGGCGGTGGTTTCCATCAACCGCCCCTTGCTGGGCACGCCAAGGACGGGCGGAACCGTCATCATGTTCGCATCATTCACTGCCATCGGGCCGTTCCGCCAGAACAGTATCTTTCCCGTCATCACCCGTCTTGTGCGGGTGATGACGAATTGAAAGTCGCACCAGCCTCATGCCGCCGCCTCCTTTTCCCGCGCGGCGGCGAGGCGCGGCAGGTGCAGCGCCATGCCCAGAGCCGGCACGGAAGGGCCGCCGAGGCTCTCCAGCATGTCGTCGTAGCGCCCGCCACCGCCTACGGGCTGACGCTCGCCGCCGATTTCCGCCTCCAGCTGGAAGACGAAGCCGGTGTAATAGTCGAAGGTGCGGCCGAAGCCGGCATCGAAGGTCATGGCCACCGCCTCGTCCGGCAGCAGGCGGGCGATGCGCTCCACCCGCTCCGCGAAGGCCTGCCACGCCGCCTTCAGGTTGGGTCCCGCGGCTTGTGCCAGTTTGCCAATGCGCATGATGGCGGGCTTGAGCGGGCCGGAAACGGCCAGCAGGCTCTCGATGAGCTCGGCCTTTTCCTTCGGCAGAGGCTCGGCGGCGCGGTTCTGCGCTTTTTCCAACAGCCGTGCGGCGATTTCCTCCAGCGTGCGCCCGCCCACCAGCTCCAGCCCGCGCTCGCCCAGCTCTTCTTCCACCAACGTCAGCGCGCGTTCCATGGTGGGGCTTTCCGCCAGCCGGTCGACGAGCGGGCTGATGGAGGTGCGTGCGCGCGGGCCGTTCTCGCCGGTCAGCTCGTCCAGCGTGGCGTGGAAGGCCCGTGGCCGGCGCAGGCGCCGCAGCAGGCGGGCGCGCCAGCGGGGCGGCATGTCGATGTCCTGCAGCAGGGCGCGCACCAGCCCGACATCGCCGATGGTGATGGTGAAATCTTCCAATCCGGCGGCGCGCACGGCCTTCACCGCCAGGGACAGCACCTCGGCGTCGGCGCGCGGGGTGTTCCCGGCGCCGAACCACTCCAGCCCGGCCTGCGGGAATTCATGTGGGTGCAGGGGGTCGTCTCGCGGCCCATCGTAGCGGAAGACGGGTCCGAGGTAGCAATATTTCGCCTCGGCGGAAGGGTCGGGCGCGTGGGCCAGGTGCCAGCGGCAGGTGGGCACGGTGAGGTCGGGGCGCAGGCAGAGCTCGGCGACGCCGTCGGGGTCGGCGAACAGGTAGGTGCGGGCGCGGATGGCCTCGCCGGACTTTTCCAGGAACACGTCCGCCGGCTGCATGATGGGCGGGTCGACGGGCGTGAAGCCTTGTTCGGTGAACAGCCGCAGGATGGGCGCGGATATGTCCGACGCGGCCGTCATGCGCTCGCCTCTCCGCCGCCGGTGGCGGTTTCGGACCCAGCCTCGGCGTCGGCGCTCTGCCTGTCCAGCATCTCGCGCACGCGCGCCACCAGCTCGGCGCGCGGCACGGCGACTTGCGCCGGGCGGCTTTCCACCCATTCCCGCCGCGAGGCGATGGCGGCGGCCTTGCGCCGGCCCTCGATGAGGTCCTTGAGCTGGACGATGCCCTGTTGGCGCTCGTCCTCGCCCTCGATGACGGCAATGGGCGCTCCGCGCCGATCGGCGTATTTCATCTGCGCCTTCATGCCCGACGTTCCCATGTACATTTCGGCGGCGATGTTGGCGGCGCGCAACTCCTCCACCATGCGCCAATAGTCGGCGACGCGGTCGCGATCCATCACCAGCACCACCACCGGCGCAGGCTGGGCCTGCGCTTGCAGTTTCTTCAGGTACTCAAGCGCCGCGTAAAGGCGCGAGACTCCCACGGAAAAGCCGGTGGCCGGCACCTTCTGACCGGTGAAGCGCGCCACCAGGTCGTCGTAGCGACCGCCGCCGCCGACGGAGCCGAAACGCACACGGTTGCCGTCCTCGTCTTCTACCCGGAACGTCAGCTCGGCCTCGAACACCGGGCCGGTGTAATAGTCCAGCCCGCGCACCACGGAGGGGTCGAAGGCGATGCGGTCGGGGCCATACCCCACGGCATCAAGGAAGGCGGCCATTTCGGAAAGCTCCTCGATGCCTTCCCTGCCGCGCGCGCTTGCGCCCACCAGCCTTTCCAGCCGCGCCAACACGTCGGCGCGGCCACCCCCCTCCAACCCCGCCTCGACGAAGGCCATGACGTGCCGAACCTGTTCCTCGTCCAGCCCGGCGCCTTTGGTGAAATCGCCCGACTCGTCCAGTCGCCCCTCACCCAGCAGCGCCCGCACGGCCTCCGGCCCCAGCCGGTCGAGCTTGTCGATGGCGCGCAGGATGGTGAGCCGGGCCGCCTCGTCGGCCTGGCCGATGCCCTCCAGCACGCCATCGAGGATCTTGCGGTTGTTGACGCGCAGGACGTAATCACCGCGCTGGATCCCCAGCGCCTCGAAGGCGTCGGCGGCCATCATGCAGACCTCGGCGTCGGCCAGCGGACTGGCGGAACCCACGGTATCGGCATCGCACTGCATGAACTGCCGATACCGCCCCGGACCGGGCTTCTCGTTGCGGAACACCCAGCCGGCGCGCATGGAGCGGAAGGGCTTGGGCAGGCGATCATAGTTGGCCGCCACGTAGCGGGCCAGCGGCGCGGTGAGGTCATAGCGCAGGGAAAGCCACTGTTCATCCTCGTCCTGAAACGAGAAGACGCCCTCGTTCGGCCTGTCCTGGTCGGGCAGGAACTTGCCCAGCGCGTCGGCGTATTCGATGAAGGGCGTCTCCAGCTCGGCGAAACCATAGGAGGCGTAGACGCCACGCACGGTCTCGAGCATGGCGCGGGTGGCCTCGAGCTCGGCCGCGGGGATGTCGCGAAAGCCCTTCGGCAGCCGCGCCTTCGGGCGCGCGCCTTTCTTCTTCTTGTCCTTACCCATGGGTGCCCGGCTCCGTGATTGCGATCTTGTGCAATGCGTGTAACCCAGCAGGGCCTCATGCCGCAAGCGGCTTGCGCAGGGTGACGGCACGGGGGCGGCCGGCGAGATCGGGCAGGACGGCGGGGAGGATGGATTCCACGGGCTCCAGGCCCGCCGTTTCGGCAAACAGCGCCAGCGCCGCCTCGGCCTGCCGGCGCGTGCCCACCTCCGCCAGCAGCCAGCCACCGGGACGCAACACGTCCGCCGCGCGGCGGGCGATGGCGCGGTGCGGGACCAGCCCATCGGTGCCGCCGGCGAGGGCCAAGGTGGGGTCGTGGCGAACCTCCGGCGGCAGGGCGCGCATTTCCCGTTCGGTGATGTAGGGCGGGTTGGAAACGACGATGTCCAGCGGCCCGCCGATGGCGTCCAGCCAATTGCCGCGCACGCACAGCAGCCGGTGCGCCACGCCGTGGGCGCGCGCATTGTGGCGCGTGACGCGCAAGGCCGCCGGCGAGATATCCACCGCCAGGCCGCGCGCGGCGGGCCATTCCGCCAGCAGCGAGACGATGATGGCGCCGGAGCCGGTGCCGAGGTCGCAGATAATGGGCCAGGCAACGCCCTGCCCCGCCCTGCTTCCCGTCCCTTCATGGTGTGCCTCGATTTGCCGGCGCAGCTTCAAGGTGGCTTCCACCAGCGCCTCGGTGTCCGGGCGCGGGTCGAGCACATGCGGGGTGACGAGGAAGTCGCGGCCGAAGAAGGCGCGCTTGCCGATGATGCGCGAGACGGGCTCGCGAAGGTGCAGGCGACGGCGCGCCAGCTCGCGCAGGCATTCGGCCTCCGCCGCGGTCAGCAGGCGGCGTTCCTCGGCGATGAGGGCGGCGTGGGACAGGCCGGTGGCGTGTTGCAACAGCAAGCGCGCGTCCAGCTGCGGCGTGTCCAGTCCGGCGGCGCGAAAGGCTTGCGCGAGCCTGCGCCGCGCCTGCGCCAGTTCCAGCCCGGCGACGAGTTCCGGCATTGCCCTGCCCGCCTCAGGCATTCTCTTCGCCGGTTCCGCCGCCCTCTTCCGCCTGCGCCGCCAGCAGGCGGGCCTGTTCCTCGGCGATCAGCGGCTCGATGATTTCGTCCAGCGCCTCGCCGGCGAGCACCTCGTCGAGCTTGTAGAGGGTGAGGTTGATGCGATGATCGGTCACGCGGCCCTGCGGAAAGTTGTAGGTGCGGATGCGCTCGGAGCGGTCGCCGGAACCGATCTGTCCACGGCGGGCGGCGGCGCGTTCCTCCATCTGGCGGCGGCGTTCCCGCTCGAAGATGCGCGCGCGCAGCACCTGCATGGCCCTGGCCTTGTTCTTGTGCTGGCTGCGCTCGCTTTGCTGGCTGACCACGATGCCGGTGGGAATGTGGGTG
Organism: Hyphomicrobiales bacterium; assembly: GCA_027031305.1. Lineage (GTDB taxonomy): Bacteria > Pseudomonadota > Alphaproteobacteria > Rhizobiales > Aestuariivirgaceae > Thermopetrobacter. The sequence continues at coordinate 5,750 of JALVRJ010000021.1, forward strand.
ATGCGCACCGCCGAATCGGTGGTGTTGACGTGCTGGCCGCCGGCACCGGAGGCGCGGAACACGTCGATGCGCAAGTCCTTCTCGTCGATGTGGATGTCCACGTCCTCGGCCTCGGGCAGCACGGCGACGGTGGCGGCTGAGGTATGGATGCGCCCGCCGGCCTCGGTTTCCGGCACGCGCTGCACACGGTGCACGCCGGATTCGTATTTCAGGCGGGCGTAGGCCCCCTTGCCCTTGATGGCGGCGATGATTTCCTTGTAGCCACCGCGCTCTGTCTCCGACGCCGAGAGCACCTCCACCCGCCAACCGCGCGTCTGTGCGTAACGCTGATACATGCGGAACAGATCGGCGGCGAAGAGGGCGGCTTCCTCGCCGCCGGTGCCGGCGCGGATTTCCAGGATGACGCTCTTCTCGTCCGCCGCGTCGCGGGGCAGCAGCAACAGTTGCAGTTCACGCTCGAGGTGGGCGATGCGCTCCTCCAATTCCCGCAGTTCGGCCCCGGCCACCGCGCCCAGCTCGGGGTCGTCGAGCATGGAGCGCAGGTCATCGGCCTCGGCGAGGGCGGCACGCAATTCCCGCGCCTTTTGCGCCACCGGCTCGAGCTCGGCGTATTCGCGCGACAGGCGCACGAATTCCTCGCCTTGCGCACCTGCGGCGAGGGCGGCTTGCAGCTCGGCATGGCGCTTCAGGATGCTCTCTATGCGGGCGGATTCAGCCAGCGACATGGCGAAAACCTTTCGCTTGCACGTGCATGACCCGATGGGGATGTTCATTGTTCAGCATCATACAATGATGGACCCGGAACTTCATCAGGCGGTGGCCCTGCTGTCGTCATCGTCCGCGGCGCGCTCCCGTGTCCGGTCGATCACGCTGATGCGGCCCTCGTCGAGGCGCACGAGCCTGTCGGCGACCTGTTGCCAGCGCGCGGTGTGGGTGATGGCGATGACGGTTATTCCCTCGCGCCGCGCCAGCCGCGCCACCCGCTCCACCAGGGCGCGTTCCGTCTCCGGGTCCAGGGCGGAGGTAACCTCGTCGAGGATCAGCAATTCCGGCCTGCGCGCCAGCGCGCGTGCCAGCGAGAGCCGCTGGCGCTGGCCGCCGGAGAGCTTGACGCCGCGTTCGCCGAGGTCCGTGTCCAGACCCTCGGGGAGTTCGCGGACGAATCGTGCCGCACCGGCCAGCTCGAGGGCGTGCCAGATGTCGTCGTCGGAGACGTCCATGCCAAGCCGGATGTTGTCGCGCACGGTGCCGGAAAGCAGGATGAGCTCCTGGGGGACGTAGCCGATCATCCGCCGCCAGGCCTTCAGGTCGATGTTCTCGAGGGCGTCGCCGTTGATCGTGATGCGGCCCGAATCAGGACGGATGAGGCCGGTGATGAGGTCGATGACGGTGGTCTTGCCGGCGCCGGAAGGACCGGTGAGCACGGTGATGGCCCCGACCGGAATGGTGAACGTGACATCGTCCAGCACCTGCTTGCCGGGATGGGAAAAGGAAACGTTTCGCAGGCGGATTTCATGCTGCAGGCGTGGCGGCTTGCCCGACATCCTGTCCTCGCGCGCCTGGCGGGCGGAGTCGGTGATCTCCTCCACCTTTTCCAAATAGGGGGCGAACTGGGCCACGTTCTGCATCAGGTTCTGGGCGCGGCTGAAGTTCTTGGCGACGCTGAGCGTCAGGCCGGCGACCATGCCCACTTCCACCACCGATATTCCCAGCCAGTTCACGGCCAGATAGAGGGAAGTGAAAATGAGGATGATGGCCACGATGTTCTGCAGGGCGGTGAGCCCGTAGGTGGTGAGCATGACACGGCGCTGATACTTGCGCAGGCGGGCAATGAAGCGCTCGAACAGCGGCTGGATGCCTTCCTCCAGCCCCATGGCCTTGATGGTCTTGATGGAGGCGAAGACATCGGCGAAATGAGCGGACAGGTTGGCGGTGGAGCCGGCATAGCGGCCGCTGTATTTGCCGGTGAGGCGAATGAGAATAAACAGCGGCGTGAACAGCAACAGGCCCACCGCCAGCACCAGCGCCGCCAGCGCGGGCGAGATGAGCACGATGAGGGCGATGTAGACGAGCGTGCGGATGAGAAGGGTCAGCGCCTTTACCGCCAGCTCCATGGCGCGCGCGGCGATGGAGGTGAAATTGGCCAGCGAGATGGCGGTGCCGCCCAGTTGCTGCTCGTGGAACCAGCTCCAGCGCGCGCGCACGATTTCGCGCATCATGCGCATTCGCAACCGCGCCTCGGTGTCGGCGATGACATAGCCGGCCCAGGTGAGGATGGCGAAGCTGAGCACCTCGCGCAACACCAGCGCGCCAGCGGCGAGCAGGGCCAGCAGCCAGGTCTCGCGCGGCAGGCCGGCCGCGCGCACCAGCTCGAGGATGGTGGCGGCGATGGGCGGCATGGCGGCGCTGTCCTGGCCGATGGACAACAGCATGAGGGGCACCAGGGTGGCGATGCCGAAACCTTCCAGCAGGCTGTTGAACGACAGGGCGAGGAACAGCAGCAGGGCGCGGCGGCGGCCAAGCCGGCCGATGATGCGAAAGATGCTCGTGATATGTTTCATGCGTTTCCAGACCAGAGGTTGCCGGCACAGACATAGCCGCTGACAGCGGGCAATAGCAACCGCGCATGGCGTCGGGATCATGCGGGATGGCTGGCGATGATGGCACGGCTTGCCAAATTGTCCGAATGGCCATAACCTTGTTCTTCAGGCAATCGCAGCCGTTTGCCACCATGGCGCATTTCATGCGCGGGGAGTTTCGACACACGCAATCATAACAACCAACAAACAGGGAGAAAGACCATCATGAGAAAGGTATTCTGGGGCATCGCCGCGGCTTCGGCGCTGATGCTGGGCGCGGCGGCCGGCACCGCCCAGGCCGAGACGAAGTTCATCTCCATCGGCACCGGCGGCATCACCGGCGTGTATTACCCGACCGGCGGCGCCATCTGCCGGCTGATGAACAAGCGCCGCAAGGAGACGGGCATTCGCTGCTCGGTGGAATCCACCGGCGGCTCCATCTACAACATCAACGCCATCCGCAACAAGGAGCTGGAATTCGGCGTCGCCCAGTCCGACTGGCAGTATCACGCCTACAACGGCACCTCCAAGTTCAAGGACAAGGGGCCGTTCAAGGAGCTGCGCGCGGTGTTTTCCGTGCATCCGGAACCGGTGACCATCGTCGCGCGCGATGATTCCGGCATCAAGACCATCCTCGACCTGAAGGGCAAGCGGGTGAACATCGGCAACCCCGGTTCCGGCACCCGAGGCACCTGGGAGGTGATCGAGAAGACGCTGGGCTGGAAGCGTTCCGACCTGAAACTGGCGGCCGAGCTGAAGTCGGCCGAGACCGGCCAGGCGCTGTGCGACAACAAGATCGACGCCTACTTCTGGCTGGTGGGCCATCCCTCGGCGCTGACGCAGGAATCGCTGGCCTCGTGCCCGTCGCATCTGGTGAACGCGCGCGCGCCGAAGATCGACGAGCTGGTGAAGAAGACGCCGTATTACAGCTTCGCCGTCATTCCGGGCGGGCTGTATCCGCAGCAGAAGGAAGACGTGCCCACCTGGGGCGTGCGCGCCACGCTGGTGACCGCTTCCTGGGTGCCGGAAGATGTCGTTTACAACCTCGTGAAGAGCGTGTTCGACAACTTCGATTCCTTCAAGAAGCTGCACCCGGCGTTCGCGCACCTGAAGCCGGAAGAGATGATTTCCGCTTCGCTGTCCGCCCCGCTGCACAAGGGCGCGGTGAAATACTACAAGGAGCGCGGCTGGCTGAAGTGACGTGCGACGTGGCGGGGAAAGCACCGGGCAAGGCGGCGCTTTCCCTGCCTTTTCCATGCCCTCCCTTTTGGCGCCGGCCCTCCTTTGCGCAATGAAAGGCAAGGCCTTCTGGCCTGAACAGCCTTTCATTCCGCAAGGGTGGGAGATCCCCGAAGCGTGTTTTCGGGTTGAATCGTCAAGCAGGAAAATCTTGGGAGGGGCACCATGGCCAGCGAGCGCAAGGTTCATCAGCTGGATGCGGAGGAGCTGGCGGCGGAAGTGGATTCCGGCGCGCGCAATCCCATTGGCTGGCAGGGCAAGGTCTTTCTTGGCATCTGCATCGCCTGGTCATTGTTCCAGATCTACATCGCCTCGCCGCTGCCGGGGATGCTTCAGGAATGGAGCCGCGCGCTGGGAATGGACATTCCGTTCTACATGGGCTCGGTGAAGACGCGGCGCATTCACCTGGCCTTCGCGCTGGTGCTGGCGGCCATGGCCTATCCGCTGCTGAAGTCCTCGCCGCGCGACCGCATTCCCTGGTATGACTGGCTGCTGGCGGCGCTGGGCGTGGTGGTGACGCTCTACGGCGTGTTCAACGCCACCGCCATCGCCGAGCGCGCGGGCCTGCCGACAACCACCGATCTCGTCATCTCGGCGCTGGGTCTGTCGCTGATCCTGCTCACCACCTGGCGGGCACTGGGGCTGCCGCTGGTCATCGTCTGTTCCATCTTCCTGGCCTACGTCTTCTTCGGCGACAAGAGCTGGGTGCCGGAAGTGATCCAGTGGAAGGGGGCCAGCTTCGGCAAGGCCATGTGGCACTTCTGGATGCAGGAGGAGGGCGTGTTCGGCAAGCCGCTGGAGGTTTCCACCACGCTCATCTTCCTGTTCGTGCTGTTCGGCGCCATTCTCGAAAAGGCCGGCGCGGGGGGCTACTTCATCAAGGTGGCGTTCGCCCTGCTGGGGCACCTGCGCGGCGGGCCGGCCAAGGCGGCGGTGGTGGCCTCGGGCCTGTCCGGCCTCTACTCCGGCTCGTCCATCGCCAACGTGGTGACCACCGGCACCTTCACCATCCCGCTGATGCAA
>JALVRJ010000021.1:10600-20812 GCA_027031305.1 Hyphomicrobiales bacterium
CCGGCTTCACGCCGGAGAAGGCCGGCGCGGTGGAAGTGGCCTCGTCCACCAACGGCCAGCTGACGCCGCCGGTGATGGGCGCGGCGGCCTTCCTCATCGCCGAGTTCACCGGCACGCCCTACTTCGACCTCGTCAAGCACGCCTTCGTGCCGGCGCTGATATCCTACATCGCGCTCGTTTACATCGTGCACCTGGAGGCGCTGAAGCTGGGGCTGAAGGGCCTGCCGAAGCCGGACACGGGGCGCACCTGGGCGCAGTCGCTGATGCTGTTCGTCGGCGGCTTCCTGGCCACGCTCGTGCTCTTCGCCTTCGTCTATTACGTGCTGGGGTGGATCAAGGTGGCCTTCCCCGACATGACCACCTACACGGTGATGCTGATGTTCCTGGGGGCCTACCTGGTGCTGGCGTGGCTGGCGTCGAAGAAGCCCGACCTTGAAATCGACGACCCCAACGCGCCGATCACCGAGCTGCCGCGCGCCGGCGAGGTGGCGATAACGGGCCTGTATTACATCCTGCCCATCATCCTGCTCATCTGGATGATCATGATCGAGCGCACCTCCGCCGGCACGGCGGCCTACTACGCGGTGCTGGCCATGACCTTCATCGCCTTCACCCAGCACGCCATCAAGGGCTTCTTCCGCGGCAACTTCCACCTCGGCGCGCAGATCAGGCGCGGCATTTCCGAATGGGTGGAGGGCCTCATCGCCGGCGCCCGCTCCATAATCTCCATCGCCGTGGCCACGGGCGCGGCGGGCATCATCGTCGGCACCATCGGGCTTACGGGCGCGCATCAGGTGATCGGCTCGTTCGTCGAATATCTCTCCGCCGGTTCGCTGATTGCCATGCTGTTGCTGGTGGCGGTGATGAGCCTGGTGCTGGGCATGGGCCTGCCGACGACGGCGAACTACATCGTGGTGTCCTCGCTGATGGCGCCGGTCATCCTGTCGGTAGGGGCGCAGAACGGCCTGTTGCTGCCGGCGGTGGCGGCGCACATGTTCGTCTTCTATTTCGGCATCCTGGCCGATGACACGCCGCCAGTGGGGCTGGCGGCCTTCGCGGCGGCGGCCATTTCCGGCGGCGATCCCATCAAGACCGGCGTGCAGGGCTTCATGTATGACATCCGCACGGCCATCCTGCCTTTCCTGTTCGTGTTCAATACCGAGCTGCTGCTGATCGACGTGACGCTGTGGAAGGGCATTTTCATCTTCATCATCGGTGTTATCGCCATGCTGCTGTTCGCCTCCGCCACGCAGGGATACATGTTCGTGCGCAACAAGTGGTGGGAGACGGTGGCGCTGCTGTTGATCGCCTTCACGCTGTTCCGCCCCGGCTTCTGGCTGGACATGATCCAGCCGCCGTTCATCGAGCATCCGGGGGCGCAGATCATGGAGAGGGTGAAGAACACCGAGCCGGGCAAGCTGATGCGCGTCAAGGTGGCGGGGCCGGATCTGGACGATCCGGACCGCATCAAGTCCACGCTGCTGCAGGTGGAGGTGAAGGACGGCAAGACGCCCCAGGAGCGGCTGCAAAAGTCCGGCCTGATGGTGCAGGTGGAGGGAGACACGGTGAAGCTGGAAGAGCCGATGCCGGGCACGCCCTTCTTCCACCTGTCGCAGAAGTTCGACTTCTACGGTGACAAGCCGGTAGTCATCACCAACGTCTACGAGCCGGCGCAGCGGATGCCGAAGGAAGTGTTCTACATCCCGGCGCTGCTGCTGTTGGGGCTGGTCATCGCCTCGCAGCTCTACCGCCGGCGGCGGCAGACGGGGATGGCCGGCGCCACGGCCTGAAACACGGGCACGGGAGCCGGGCGGCTCCCGCCCCATGCTCTTGACCACGGGAGGAAAGGGACATGAGCGACGTGAGCATCAAGAACATCCTGTTGCCCATCGAGCTGGGCGAGCCGAGCTCGTGGAACAAGGCCCTGCCCGTGGCGGTGGACATGGCGCGCCATCACGGCGCCCACCTGGACGTGCTGACCGTCATCCCCGACGTGGGAATGCCGGTGGTGGGCAGCTTCTTTCCGCCGGACTTCGAGAAGCGGGCGCGCAAGAAGGCGGAAGAGGAGCTGAGGCGGTGGCTCGAGGAACACGTGCCGGACGACGTCGACGCGGAGGGCATCGTCTCGGTGGGCAGCATTTATCACAAGATCATCCGCGCGGCGGAGAAGCTGGGCAGCGACCTCATCGTCATGGCCTCGCACCGACCGAAGATGCAGGACTACCTGCTAGGACCGAACGCGGCGCGGGTGGTGCGCCACGCGCCGGTGGACGTCTACATCGTGCGCTCGTGACGTTCGACGGCTTGTGCCGTTGCCGGGACTGTTGCGGGTTCCGGTCATTCTCGTCCCTGCCCGACATCATCGAATACTGGTGCACGAAGCCGGGCCCGGTCCGTTTTCGTCAAGTTCGGCGCGCCGTTCCGGTGACCAACGGCGGGTCCGAAGGTCTGCCGTTTCCCGTCCGGGCCTCCTTCGCCCCGCCGCACCAGAGCCCAAGGGATGAAAAAGGCCTTGCGGCCGGCCGGACGCGTCGCCATCTGTGTGCCAACGCCAGGTGCGCGGGTGCTTGCGCGCGTCCTCATGACCGCTTGCGCCCACGGGCGCGCAACGATACATGAGACGAAAGGAATGCGTCTCCGCCCGTTCGAAGGTGGCGGATGGGCGCATGTGTCAAGGCACAAACACCGCCAACGAGAGTTCATCGCCATGCTGATTCAGACCGAAGCAACGCCCAACCCCAACACCCTGAAATTCCTGCCCGGACAGCCGGTGGTCTCCGGCCCGCCGCGCGACTTCGGGAGTCCCGAGGAGGCCGAGGGCGCCTCGCCGCTGGCCCGCCGCCTGTTCGCGCTGGGCGATGTCACCGGCGTGTTCCTGGGCGCGGATTTCATCGCCGTGAGCAAGACCGAGGAGGCCGACTGGGCGACGCTGAAGCCCGCCGTGCTGGGCGTCATCATGGAGCATTACCTTTCCGGCGAGCCGGTGCTGGAAGGCGCGGCGGCCGAGGCGAAGGAGTTCTACGACGAGAAGGACGCCGAGGTCGTCGGCCGCATCAAGGAGGTGCTGGACACCCGCGTGCGCCCGGCCGTGGCCCAGGACGGCGGCGACATCACGTTTCAGGGCTACAAGGACGGCGTCGTCTACCTGCAAATGGTCGGCGCCTGCTCCGGCTGCCCCTCGGCCACCGCGACGCTGAAGCAGGGCGTGGAAAACCTGCTCAGGCACTTCGTGCCACAGGTGCAGGAAGTGCAGCAGGTCTGAGCGAACGGAAGGATACGCTGCGACGAGGGAATGACGACACCATCCAGTGGAGGGCGCGACCATGGCCTGGGACGCATGTGGCAACCCCATCGACGAGAAGGCGCTGCGCCAGCTTTTCCTCGACGCGCGCAGCTACAACGGCTGGCTGGACAAGCCGGTGTCCGACGAATGCCTGCGACAGGTCGTCGACCTGATGAAGATGGGCCCCACCTCGGCCAACTGCCAGCCCATCCGCATCCTGTTCCTGAAGTCGAAGGAGGCCAAGGAGCGGCTGAAGCCCCACCTGATGGAAGGCAACGTGCACAAGGCCATGACGGCGCCGGTGGTGGCCATCTTCGCCCATGACCTGACGTTCTATGAGCGCCTGCCGAAATACTTTCCGCACACGGACGCGCGCAGCTGGTTCGTCGGCAACGACAAGCTCATCGAGGAAACGGCCTTTCGCAACGGCACGTTACAGGCGGCGTATTTTCTCATCGCCGCGCGCGCCCTGGGGCTGGACTGCGGGCCGATGTCCGGCTTCGACAACGAGGGCGTGGACAGGGAATTCTTCGCCGACCGCCCGACGTGGAAATCCAACTTCATTTGCGCCATGGGATATGGTGACCCGGCCTCGCTGTTTCCGCGCAGCCCGCGCCCCGAGTTCGAGGAGCTGGCGGAAATTCTCTAGGCCGCGCGCCGTTCCGGTAGCGCGCGGGCGCGGCTGGCGGGGCGTTTCGGCCCATTGGAAAAGGAGCGCATCATGCTGGTTCTGGGCATGGACACGTCCCTGCAAGCCTGCTCGGTGGCCCTGGTCAACCGCGCCAGCGGCGAGATCCTCAGCCACCGCCGCGAGATCATGGAGCGCGGCCAGGCGGAGGTGTTGCCGGACATGGTGGACGCGGTGATGATGGAGGTGGGCGACCCCTACGACACCCTCGCCGTCGTCGCCGCCACGCGTGGCCCGGGCTCCTTCACCGGCGTGCGCATCGGCCTGTCCTTCGCCCGCGCCCTGGCCGCCGCGCTGGAAATTCCCATCACCTCCATGACCACGCTGGAGGCCATCGCCCGCAACGTCACCCACAACCCCGAGCGCCTGCCCATCGCCGCCGTCATCGACGCCAGGCGCGAGGAGGTTTACCTGCAAGCCTTTGACGCCGACTTCCAGCCGCTGACCGAGGCGCGGCTGGCGCCGGTGAAAGAGGCCGCCACGCACCTGCCGCCGGGGCCCTGCCTGCTGGCCGGCACTGGCGCCGCCCTGCTGGCGGACGAAAGCAGTGGCCGTGTTCCCGCCGATGTCGACCCGTTGCCCGACGCCGCCGTCGTCGCCCTGCACGCGCCGGTGGAGCCCATGCCCACCGAACCACCCGAGCCGCTCTACCTGCGGCCGCCCGACGCCAAACCGCAAAAGCCCCTCATCCGCCGCCCCAATTGAGTCTCTACCCGCCGCTGCCGGCAGGTCGGGGAGGACGCTGCCGCATCTTGTCCGATTGATTTTGCTTCCCTCACGCGCCATAGATGCGGGTGTGAGAAAGCGACATCAGCATGGAGAAACGACATGTGGCGCAGATCTCTCGCCATTTTCACCATCACTTTTTTCACCACCACCCTTGGCGCCGCCTTCGGTCTCGTCCCCGACGCGCAGGCGCGGGATCATCTCAAGATCGTCGGTTCCTCCACCGTCTATCCCTACGCCCAGGCGGTGGCCGAGGAATTCACCCAGAAGACGGGCCACCGCGCGCCCGTGCTGGAATCCACCGGCACCGGGGGTGGCATGAAGATTTTCTGCAAGGGCGTCGGCGAGCAGCACCCCGACATCACCAACGCCTCGCGCGCCATGAAGCAGTCCGAATGGGAGATGTGCGCCAGGAACGGCGTCACCGACATCACCGAGGTGATGTTCGGCTTCGACGGCCTCACCGTGGCCCAGTCGCTGGAGGCGCCGGACATGGACCTGTCCAAGGTGCAGCTTTACATGGCACTGGCCAAGGAAGTGCCGCAGGAAGGCAGGCTGGTGCCCAATCCCTATCATCAGTGGCGTGACATCAATCCCAACCTGCCGGCGATGCCCATCCGCGTCTATGGTCCGCCACCCACGTCGGGCACGCGCGATGCCTTCGTCGAACTGGTCTTTCACGAGGTGTGCAAGAAGGGTTTGTTGCCGTTCTGGAAGGCCAAGAAGGTCGAACTGGCCGACCCCAAGGCCTTCAAGCAATACGTCAGGGAGCATTGCTCGGCCGTGCGCACCGATGGACCGTTCATCGAGTCGGGCGAAAACGACAACATCATCGTCCAGAAGCTCATGGCCGACACGCAGGCGCTGGGCATCTTCGGCTATTCCTTCCTGTTCGAGAACGAGGACAAGCTCAAGCCCGTCAGGATCAACGGCGTGGTCCCCTCCATCGACACCATCGCCGATGGCACCTACGGCCTCTCCCGGCCCCTGTTCTTCTACGTCAAGAACCCGCATCGGCGCTTCGTGCCCGGCATGAACGAATACATCGCCGAGTTCGTGTCCGAAGAGGCCATCGGGCCGGACGGCTACCTCGTCGAGCGTGGCCTGGTGCCCCTGCCCGAGGCCGAGCGCCAGAAGGTGCGCGAGGCGGCGCTGAAGGGCGCGCCCATCGAGCGCTTCAGGAAATAGCGCGGCTCGGGTTGCGGCGTGGGGGGCATGGCACCCATGGCGCCAATGCCGGGACATGATGGCGGGTCCGGGGTCGTGCCGGTGGCGACGTGCGGCAATATATCCCGTCGCCGATATGCACAGGAAGGCGCCGCCGGCCTTTGCGCTGGCGGCGCTTCCTGTTGTAATGAAGCCGCCAGGAACATCCGCGGCGGCCGGCGCAAGGGCGGGGGCAGCCCCGCGATGGCCACGCGGGCGGCAGGGGAACGCGCATGATCCTCCTTGCGACATTGCTGGTGCTGGCGGTGGCCGCGCTGGGCTGGTGGCTGGCCCGCCGGCGCGCACGGCAAGTGGAGCTGCGCGCACACGGGCATCGCGACAGGCTGCACTCGCGCCCCGTCTACCACGGCCTGTATGTGGCCATCTGGACGGGCGTGCCGGCGCTGTTGCTGTTGCTGGCCTGGATCGTCGTGCAGGGGCCGGTGCTGGATGCGCTGCTGCTCTCCTCCCTGCCGCAGGACGTGGTGCGGGGGCTGGACGAGAACGCCCGCGCCGTGCTGCTCAACGAGATCAAGACCCGCGCCGCGGGCAACGCCCTGCCCGGCCAGCCGGCGCCTTACGTGCTGGAAGCCGTGCAGCGCCTGCTGCGCTGGCGGGCCATCGCGGACATGGCGGCGCTGGCCCTTTCGCTGGCGGTGGCGCTGGCCGGCCTGGCCTTTTCCTGGCGGCGGCTGTCGCCCTCCTTCCGCGCCCGCAAGGCGGTGGAGCGCGCCTTCACCTGGCTGATGCTGCTGTGCGCCTCGCTGGCCGTCCTCACGACGGTGGGCATCGTGCTCTCGCTCATTTTCGAAACCATGCGCTTCTTCACCATGGTACCGTTGTCCGAGTTCCTCTTCGGCCTGCGCTGGGAGCCGCAAATCGCCTTCCGCCCGGACCAAGTGGCCTCCTCCGGCGCCTTCGGCATGATTCCGGTGTTCGCCGGCACGCTGCTGATCTCCGCCATCGCGCTGGGCTTCGCCGTGCCAGTGGGCCTGCTGTCGGCCATTTACCTGGCGGAGTTCGCTTCCGGGCGCTTCCGCGCCGTGGCCAAGCCGACACTCGAGTTTCTCGCCGGCATTCCCACCGTGGTCTATGGCTTCTTCGCCATTCTCACCGTGGCCCCGGCCATCAAGCGCTTCGGCGAGGCGCTGGGCATCGCCGCCGCCCCCAACAGCGCCCTGGCGGCAGGATTGGTCATGGGCATCATGCTCATCCCCTTCATCTCCTCGCTGTCCGACGATGCGCTCGCCGCCGTGCCCAACGCCCTGCGCGAGGGTTCCATCGGGCTGGGCGCCACGCGCGCGGAGACCATCCGCCACGTGCTGCTGCCGGCGGCGCTGCCGGGCATCATGGCGGGTGTGCTGCTGGCCGCCTCGCGGGCCATCGGCGAAACCATGATCGTGGTCATGGCCGCCGGCATCATCGCCACCCTCACCCTCAATCCCTTCGAGGCCGTCACCACGGTGACGGTGCAGATCGTCACCCTGCTCATCGGCGATACCGAGTTCGACAACCCCAAAACGCTGGCGGCCTTCGCACTGGGGTTCGTGCTGTTCCTCGTCACCCTGGCGCTGAACATGCTGTCCATGCACATCGTGCGCAAATACCGGGAGCAGTATGACTGACCGCACGGAACAGAAGCCTTCGGAAACGGCGAAGGACGCGACGGCGGAAAATGCCGCCGCCGATATCGACGCCAATGGCCGCATCGACTGGCACAGCCCGCAGATGCTCGCGCGCCTGCGCCGCCGTCACGCCGCCAACCGGCGCATGAAGTTCATCGGCCTGGCCGCCATCCTGCTGGCGGCGGGACTGCTTTCCATTCTCGTCGGCTCGCTGCTCAAGTCCGGCCTGCCGGCCTTTCGCCAGACCTTCATCACGCTGGAGTTCGACCTGAAGCCGGAGCTGGTGAAGCCAGACAACATGCGCCGGGGCAAGTGGCGCAAGATTGTCAAGGAGGGCCTGTTGCGCGCCTTGCCAGAGGACATGCGCAACAACCGCAAGCTCAAGCGCAAGGTGCTGAAGATCGTCTCGCGCAGCGCCCCTTACGCCCTGCGCGATCACGTGATGAAGAACCCGCACCTGGTGGGCCGCATCATTCCCTTCGACGTGCTCGCCTCCGACCCCTATGATCAGTTCAACAAGGGGCTGCTGCCGGAATACGTCGGCGCCGGAGAGCGCAAGCGGCCAAACCCGAAACTGGGCGGGCCGGAGGTGGTGCGGGCCTTTCGCGTGTTGAAGGAACAGAAGCGCGTTTCCCTTCCCTTCAACTGGGGCTTGTTCTTCAACGCCGACTCGCGCCTGCCGGAGGCCGCGGGGCTGGCCGGCGCCATCGTCGGCTCGTTCCTCACCCTGCTGGTCACCTTTCTCATCTCGTTCCCCACCGGCATCCTGGCGGCCATCTATCTGGAGGAATTCGCGCCGAAAAACCGCTTCACCGATTTCGTGGAGATCAACATCAACAACCTCGCCGCCGTGCCGTCGGTAGTGTTCGGCCTGCTGGGGCTGTCGCTGTTCATCGGCTTTTTCGGCGTGCCGCGCTCCACCCCGCTGGTCGGCGGCATGGTGCTGTCGCTGATGACCCTGCCCACCATCATCATCGCCACCCGCGCCGCGCTGAAGGCCGTGCCGCCGTCGTTGCGCGAGGCGGCGCTGGGGGTGGGCGCCTCGCACCACCAGATGGTCTTTCACCACGTGCTTCCCGTGGCCATGCCGGGCATCCTCACCGGCGCCATCATCGGCATGGCCCAGGCGCTGGGCGAAACCGCGCCGCTGCTGCTGGTGGGCATGAACGCCTTCATCCCCGACATCTCCAACATGGGCATCACCGAACCGGCCACGGCGCTGCCAACGCAGATCTACTCATGGGCCGACAGCCCGGAGCGCGGCTTCGTCTCGCGCACGGCGGCGGCCATCCTGGTGCTGCTGGGCTTCCTGCTGGCCATGAACACGCTGGCCATCTGGCTGCGCCAACGCTATTCCACCAAGTGGTGAAGGGCACGAGGAGGCGACATCCTGGGGCCGAACGAATTCGCACGAACGGATCGAACGCATGACCATGACGAAAAACCGGGACATCACGAGACAAGCGGCCACGACGAACGACGTCGCCTCCCCCGTCTGCGGCGGGGAATGCAAGTTCATCACTCGCGACGTCAACGTCTTCTACGGCGAGAAACAGGCCATCTTCGACGTGTCGCTGGACATTCCCGACCGCTCCGTCATGGCCCTCATCGGCCCTTCCGGCTGCGGCAAGTCCACATACCTGCGCTGCCTCAACCGCATGAACGACCTCATCGACATCTGCCGGGTGGAGGGCACCTTCCTGCTCGACGGCGAGGACATCTATTCCGGCGCCATCGACCCGGTGCTGCTGCGCGCCCGCGTCGGCATGGTCTTCCAGAAGCCCAACCCGTTTCCCAAGTCGATCTACGAGAACGTGGCCTATGGCCCGCGCATCCACGGGCTGGCGAAGAACAAGGCAGACCTGGACGAGATCGTGGAAACATCGCTGAGAAAGGCGGCCCTGTGGGAAGAGGTGAAGGACCGACTGGACGCGCCGGGCACGGGCCTGTCCGGTGGCCAGCAGCAACGGCTGTGCATCGCGCGGGCCATCGCCACCCGGCCCGAGGTGATCCTGATGGACGAGCCGGCCTCGGCGCTGGACCCCATCGCCACCGCCCGCATCGAGGAGCTCATCGACGAGCTGAAGGAGAACTACTGCATCGTCATCGTCACCCACTCGATGCAGCAGGCCGCCCGCGTCTCCGACCGCACGGCCTTCTTCCACCTGGGCAGGCTCATCGAGGAAGGGCCGACGGAACAGATCTTCACCGCCCCGCGCGAAAAGCAGACGCAGGACTACATCACCGGCCGCTATGGCTGAGGCGCCGTCATTGGCGCGATCACGGCGGCTTGAGAGGAACACGAGCGAGAGAACCATGGCCAACAGTCACATCGTCAAGGCATTCGACCGCGAGTTGCAGGAGCTGGAAAGCCACATCATCCGCATGGGCCACCTGGCGGCGGACGAACTGGAAAACGCGCTGGTGGCCCTGCGCAAGCGCAACGCGGAACTGGCGGAAGAGACCATCCTGAAGGACCGCGAGGTGGACCAGCTGGAACATCAGATCGAGGAGCGTGCCATCCAGCTCATCGCGCGGCGCCAGCCGCTGGCCAACGACCTGCGCGCCGTGGTCGCCGCCATCAAGGTGGCCCACGAGCTGGAGCGCATCGGGGACCTGGCCAAGAACATCGCCCGGCGCGTCATCACCCTGGCTCAGGAAAAGCCGCCCAAGCCGGTGAAGAA
>JALVRJ010000022.1 GCA_027031305.1 Hyphomicrobiales bacterium
GCGAGGTGTAGAACATCTCGTTGAACAGCGAGCGGCCCCATTGCAGGTTGGCCTTGCCGAAGGAGCGCGAGCGGTTGACGAAGGCCTGCGCCCGCTGGCGGAAGACATAACCATCCGTCTCGCGGTTATAGACCATGCCGAAGCTGATCTTGAAGGCAACGGACTGCAATGGGTCGGCATTCACCGCCACGTAGCACATCATGCCCGGCGATTGCAGCGGGCCGAGTTCCTTGCCGTCCATCCGGTTGGTGATGATGCGCGCGATGTGTCCTGCCTCGTAGTTGGCGGCGAAGCCGGCCTTGACGAAGGGCATGGGCCGCGCGTCGCCGCCGACGAACACCCGTTCATCGCCGATGACGTGATATTTCACCGGGTCGATGTCGGCGAACATGCCCGGCTCGCCGGCCCTGGCGATACCGATGCGCTCGAGGATCTTCGCGCCGCGGATGGGCGGATAGATGGAGGCGTCGTCGAAGGCGATGTCGCCCTTGTTGGTCTGCACCGTGCGCCGGGAGATGTCGATGCCCTTCACGCGCACGCCACGAATGATCTCGACATAATCGCCATAAAGCGAGTTGATGGCCTCGTTGATGCCATCCGGCTTGAAGGGCGGGCTTTCGTGCGAATCCAGCACCACCACCTTGCCCCTTATATCGTTTTCCTTCATGTAGCCGGCGATCATGCAGGCGCGCTCGTAGGGCGCGGGCAGGCAGCGGTAATTGCCAGGAGGCACGGTGAGCAGGAAAACGCCTTCCTCGAAGTCATCGAGCTTGTGCTTCAGGGTGAGGTGTTCCGAGCCGGGCTTGAAGGCGGCCGGATAGAGCGAGCGCAGGCGCGCCGCCTCGCCGGGGTCGGGCACGCCGTAACGGGCGTAATCGTAGTCGATGCCGGGCGCCAGGACCAGATAATCGTAGGTCAGCCAGCCCTCGTCGGTGTAGACGACGCGGCGTTCGCGGTCGATGTCGGCAACAGCGGCGTGCAGCCAGGTGTAGCCATTGTTGCGGGCGGCGTCGGCGTAGCTGTGGACGAGCTCGTCCAGCCCCAGCTTGCCGGCCAGCCACAGGTTGGACAGCGGGCAGGAGAAGAACATGGCCCGCTTCTCGATAAGCACCACGTCGAGCTCGGGCTTGAGCTTCTTCAATTGGCGCGCCACTTCCAGGCCGGACCAGCCGCCACCGACCACCACCACGCGCGCCTTGCCAAAGCCGGGCACTTCCGCCTGGCGCGCGAAGGCGCGGGGTGGATGCGGCGCGATGGAGTTGTCCTTCGTGGCGGCCCGCACGCCGCCGGAAGCCCCCAGCACCGCCACCGCGCCCGCGGCACGGATGAGATCGCGGCGGCTGGGGCCATTTTCCTGGTTCGAGTTCATGCCATGTTCCCCTGAAAAGAGGTGATCCGCCTTGTTGATGCATTTTTCCGTGCGTGCCGAGGATACGCCCCGGGAGCGCTGCCCATGGTGACGGGCGTCAGCATTCGATGGCGTCCTCGGAATATTCGGCGACGGGCATGGCGATCACATCGCCTTGCACCATTTTCCTGTATTTGGCGCGCCCGAACTGCTTGCGCAGTTCCTTGCGGTAGGCCTTGAAGAACTCGCCGTACAGCTCCGAGCCGATGAGGCCGACGGCGTAGAGCTCGTCGGTGTCGGGCTTGTGCTCCAGCAGGACGGCCGCCAGGGGGAACTTGGCCGGTCCGGCCAGAACCCTGGCGCCGGCGGCGGGATCGTAAACGCTGGCGTGGGCGCAACAGGTGATGACGCGGCCGTGCCCGGTCATCTGGTTGCGCTTGCGGCGATAATTCAGGAAGGCCGATTCCCTGCTGTCGTAAGACAGCGCGTGAGCGCAGATGGCGGCGTAGGACACGATGTTCTTGTCCGGCCCGACGCCGCCGGGCCACTGATAGGCCTTGCCGTCCTTGTCCTCCACCTCCGTTGGCGGCGCCGGATCGTCCAGCTTGATGAGCAGCGCCGGCGAGGAATGATAGGGATAATGAAAAATCCAGTTGGCATACAGCGGCAATTCCCTGGCCTTCAGCGGGCCGCCGTCCTTGGTCACCAGCCGCACGCGGGGCGCGTTTTCCAGCGCGAAGGCCGGCGCCATCAGGGGGGTGCCCGCCGCCCGCGCCACGGCGACGGCGGCCGCCGTCTTTCCGCACAGCCTGATGAAATCGCGACGGTCGGTGGAGTTGCTCATGTGTAGAACCCGTCAGTTGTCACGCATGAATGCCAATCGATGAAGAGCGCACGGTCAGGCCCGGGCGGAAGCTCCGGGGGAGCGGCCGCGCGCCTGGCGGTCCTCCCCCGACCGTTTCGCATTGCTCAACATGCCTCCTCTAGCACGATCAGGCGCCGAACATGTCGCGGTAGAGGCCCCTGCCCCATTCGATGTTGGCCTTGGCGAGCTGCCTGGAACGCTTGTTGATCACCCTCACATCGGTGAAGCCCCAGCCCTTGCCCTTGGTGAACTTGTATTTGGCGTCCACCATGATGGACTCTCGGGGGTCGGTGTTGACCATGGAGTAGCAGATGGTGTTGGGGCTTTCCCACTTCGGCTCCTTGCCGGCGGCGCGGGCGGCGATGATGCCGGCGACAACCTTGCCTTCCGTGTTGGCCGTGTTGCCCGACTTGGAAAAGGGCATGGGCCGCGAATCGCCGGCGACGTAGGTATGTTCGTCGCCCGGCACGTTGTAGAAGAAGTGGTCGATCCTGGCTTCCATTTGAGGGCTGTTCGGATCGACCAGCCCCACGTCCTCGATCAGCCGCGCGGCGCGCACCCGCGGATAGAGCGCCGCGTCGGCGAACTTCACCTCGCCGAACTCGGTTTCCACCACCTTGTTGTGCGGGTCGACGCCGGTGATGGTGGTGGAGGTGTGATATTCCAGCACGTCCTTGTAAAGGTCGTTGAAGGCCGAGAGAAACCCTTCGGCCTTGATGGTTGGCTTGTCGTTGGGGTCGAGCAGGATGACCTTGCCCTTGATGCCCTCCTTCTTGAAGTAGGAGGCGATGATGCAGGCGCGCTCGTAAGGCCCGGGCATACAACGATAATTGCCCGCAGGCACGTTGAGAACAAAGACGCCCTCCTCGAAATCGTCCAGCTTGTTTCTCAGCGAGAGATGTTCCGAGCCGGGCTTGAAGGCGGCGGGATACATGTGCGCCAGGGTGGACGCGACGGCGGGATCCTTCACGCCCAGCGAGGCGTAGTTGTAGTCGATGCCCGGGGCCAGGACGATATAGTCGTAGTCGACGTGGCCGGCCGTGGTCCAGGCGCGGCGCTTCTCGCGGTCGAACTGCACCAACATGCCCTGCAACCAGACATAGCCGTTGTTGCGCGCGGCGTCGAGGTAGGAATGCAGCAGCAGGTCGACGTCGACCACGCCGCCCAGCCACAGGTTGGACAGCGGGCAGGACATGAACATGGCGCTGGGCTCGAGGAGCACCACGTCGAACTTCGGGTTTTCCTTCTTAAGATACTTGGCGATGGTCAGGCCGGACCAGCCGCCGCCCACCACGACGACACGCGGGCCCTTGTTCTTCGGCAGGTCGGCCGCGCGCGACAGCGGCCCAGCCACGGCCGCCGCCGGCGCGCTGCCAGCCGCCATGCCACCCATGGCGGCGGCCACGCCGACGCCGGCGAGACCGGCGGTCTTGAGAAAATCACGACGGCCAAGGCCGTCAACCACCTTTTTTCCATTGTCACTCATGTGCGTTTCCTCCCAGGTTCGTTTCTTGCCGGGGCGCGCGAGAAGGGAGCGTCGCCAGGCCACCTCGAGCACCGTTCGAGGCAGGAGCTCCCAGCCCCTTGTTTCATGTGTCCGTCCCCATCTTCACCCTCGACAGCCCAAAGAGCTGAAAGGGGGGTGAAAGCGCATTCTTCCAGCGACACCTGTGAATGTGAAAGGCGGCATCCCTTCCCCCCGTCCGGGCCGGCCCCATCATATACCGATATCCAGATATGAGGCACAAGCCATATCTGCAATCTTCCATATTCGCGCAGAAGGATGAAAAACCGATGGGGGGCCCGCCAGGCGTGCGTGGTGATTTTCTTGAACATGAAGGGCGGCTCTTGACCGATGGCCCCGGGCGACCGATATATGCCCGTGATGCAAGGCGGCTTTCCCTTGCGCAAGGCGCGTCGCTTTGATAGAAACATCTTGCGGCGCTTGGTGCCGCTGGTGCAGGCCCGTAGCTCAGTTGGTAGAGCAGCTGACTCTTAATCAGCGGGTCCGGGGTTCGAGTCCCCGCGGGCCTACCATTTTTCAAGATTCCATACGCGTCAGGAACACCTTCCACTCCCCTCCTTCAAGATCCTTTTTTTCTTTCCCCTCCCTCCTATCCGGTGCAATGGTGGTCGCGGCTTGTGGAAGTCGTGGGGCGGGGGCGCTATAAGGGCGCCAGCGTGGGTCATTGGTTCGGGAAGTCATCATCATGTTCACCGGTAAATCCGTTCTCATCACCGGCGGCACGGGGTCGTTCGGCAAGCGTTACATCGCCACGATCCTGGCCCGCTATCGCCCCAAGAGGATCGTCGTCTATTCGCGTGACGAGCTGAAGCAGTTCGAGATGGCGCAGACGTTCGACGCGCCGGAAATGCGCTATTTCATCGGCGACGTGCGCGATGCCGACCGCCTGAAACAGGCCATGCGCGGCATTGACTACGTCATTCACGCCGCCGCCCTGAAACAGGTGCCCGCCGCCGAATACAACCCCATGGAATGCATCAAGACCAACGTGCACGGGGCGGAAAACGTCATCAAGGCGGCGCTGGAATGCGAGGTGGAGAAGGTCATCGCCCTGTCCACCGACAAGGCGGCCAACCCCATCAATCTCTATGGCGCCACCAAGCTGGCCTCGGACAAGCTGTTCATCGCCGCCAACAACATCGCCGGCGGGCGGCGCACGCGGTTCGCCGTGGTGCGCTATGGCAATGTCGTCGGCTCGCGTGGCTCGGTGGTGCCCTTCTTCCAGAAACTCATCGATTCCGGCGCGACAAAGCTGCCCATCACCCACCCGGAGATGACGCGGTTCTGGATCTCGCTGCAACAGGGCGTGGATTTCGTGTTGAAGAACTTCCAACGGATGCAGGGGGGCGAGCTGTTCGTGCCGAAGATCCCCTCGGTGCGCATCGTCGATCTGGCAAAGGCAATGGCGCCGGACCTGGGCATGGAAATCGTCGGTATCCGCCCCGGCGAGAAGCTGCACGAGGTCATGTGTCCGGCCGATGATTCCCACCTGACCCTGGAGTTCGAGGATCATTTCGTCATTCGCCCCTCCATCCGGTTCGTCGACGATGACGTCGATTTTTCCGTCAACGCCCTGGGCGAGAAGGGGACACCGGTGGAGCTGGGCTTCGAATACAATTCGCGCGACAACCCGCACTTCCTTACCGTCGAGGAAATCCGCGCATTCAATGCCCGCGCCCTGTCGGAGGCGGTGGAGACGTGAGCGGCGAAGGTGGAGACACGTTCATCCCCTATGGGCGGCAGGAGGTGACGGAGGAGGACATCGCCGCCGTCACCCGGGTGTTGCGTTCGGACTTCCTCACGCAGGGGCCGGAAGTGCCCGCCTTCGAGCGGGTAGTGGCCGCCCATTGCGGCGCGCGCCACGCGGTGGCGGTCAACTCGGGCACCAGCGCGCTGCACCTGGCCTGCCTGGCGCTGGGGCTGGGGCCGGGGGACGTGTTGTGGACCTCGCCCATCACCTTCGTCGCCTCGGCCAATTGCGGCGCCTATTGTGGCGCGGCGGTGGATTTCGTCGACATCGACCCGCGCACGCGCAACATCTCGCCCGCCGCGCTGGAGGAGAAATTGCGCAAGGCCGACCGTCAGGGACGCCTGCCGAAGGTGCTGGTGGTGGTGCACTTCGCCGGGCGCGGCGCGGAGATGCGCGAGATCGCCGAGCTGGCGCGCGCCCATGGCGTGCGCATCATCGAGGACGCGGCCCATGCGCTGGGCGGAGCTTACGACGGACGGCCCATCGGATGTGGCGCGTGGTCGGACATCACCACCCTTTCCTTTCATCCGGTGAAGATCATCACCTCGGCCGAGGGGGGCATGGCGCTGACCAACGATGATGCGCTGGCGGAAACCATGCGCCTGTTGCGCGCGCATGGCATCACCCGCGACGCGGCGCGGCTGGAGCATGACGATGCGCCCTGGTATTACGAACAGCACACGCTGGGCATGAACTACCGGATGCCGGACGTGCTGGCGGCGCTCGGGCGCAGCCAGATGGGGCGGCTGACCACGTATGTCGAAAGACGCGCCGCCCTGGCCAAGCGCTATCACGCGCTGCTGGCCGGCCTGCCACTGACGCTGCCGCCGAAAGACGACGCGCGCCACGCCTCGGCCTGGCACCTGTATGCGGTGGAGGTGGACGAAGAGGCCGCGGGCAAAACGCGGCGGGAGGTTTTCGAGGCGATGCGCGCCGCCAACATCGGCGTGCAGGTGCACTACATCCCGGTGCATCTGCAACCCTTCTACCGCCAACGCGGTTTCGGCCCCGGCATGTTCCCGGCGGCGGAGGCCTATTACGCACGGGCCATGTCGCTGCCGCTGTTTCCGACGCTTTCGGAGGGCGACCAGGACAGGGTCGTGGCCACGCTGCGGGAGGCCTTGCGATGAAGGAGCGGGTAGTCTTCCGCGCCGATGCATCCGCGCTCATCGGCTCCGGACACATCGTGCGTTGCCTGGCGCTGGCTCACGAACTGGGCAAGGCCGGATGGCGGATCATTTTCGTGGCGCGCGAAATGCCACCCGCCTTGCGGGAACTGGTGCGAAAGGCCGGACATGTGCTGCGGGTATTGCCGCCACATCCGGAAGAAGCCGCGCGGAGTGATGATGGCCCCGGCACGTGCGCCCACTGGCTGCGGGTTCCATGGCAGGTGGATGCGGAGCAGACGGCGGCTCTCGTTCACACACTGGGTGGTGCGGACTGGCTGGTGGTGGATCACTACGCCATCGATGCCCGGTGGGAAAAGATGCTGCGCCCTCAGGCGCGGCGCATTCTGGTGCTGGATGACCTGGCCGACCGGCCACACGATTGTGACATGCTGGTGGATGAGCTGGTCATTCGCCGGCCGCGCGAATACGCCGGTCTGGTGCCGGAGACGTGCCAGGTCCTGACGGGGGCCGAACACGCACTCCTGCGCCCCGAGTTCCGCCGGCTGCGCCCTTCCGCCCTCCAAAGACGGAGGGAATGCGGAACATTGCGGCGTGTTCTGGTCATGTTCGGGGGCGGCACCGAAAGAAGCTTCCTGTTGCGCACGCTGGAGATCGTGACGAGCATTCTGCCCGATAACGTGGAGATGGACGTGGCATTGGGCGCCATGCGCCTGACGGAGGAAGACCTGGCGAAAATCGGGCGCATTCTGAGCGGCCGTGGAGCCGTGCATGATTTTTCGGCGAACATGGCACGGCTGATGCATGATGCCGACATGGCCATCGGCGCCAGCGG
>JALVRJ010000023.1 GCA_027031305.1 Hyphomicrobiales bacterium
CACCCAACCCCATAACTGTGAAAAACAAGGGCTTGGGTGGGGGCGCGGGGCAGTCTCACCAATCAGACATTACGCAATCTGGCATAACGGGCAAAGAGTTGAGGATGTCTTTCCTTATTAGCACTTGCTAATATGCGAATTCATGTATATGCTGGACCCCACACACGCCGAACTGCCGCGGACGGTCGGGCCGGTCCTCAACATGCCAAGGACGGCAAGAGGCGTTTCCGCAAGAGGGCGTGTCTGGGTCTATCCTCCCTGAACTTGATGCCCGGGGCCATGTGCTCCGGGTATTTTCTTGCCACAAGGCAGACCCTTCAAGCATGATCCTCATACGGACATTCGGATATCCGATTTACAGCATATTTGATTGTTGCTATATGGAAGTCGTCGCCTGGTTGTCATGGGCAGGATGAAAGGCCCTGAAGGGGTTGCTTTTGTTCACTGGGTTTCAGTCAGGAAATCTCGGAAGGAGAACTCACATGAAGAAGAATTTCGCGGCGGCCATCGTGGCCGGCCTGCTGGCGGTGGCGCCGGTGAGCGCGGCGAAGGCGGGCGAAGGCGCGGCCGATTATGGCGAGGCGGCCAAGCTGATGACCGACTCGATGATGAAAATGATGGGCGCCATGTTCAAGATGTATTCCGAAATGACGCGCCCGTTGTGGAGCTCCACTTCGCAGATCTTCGGCGAATATGGCGAGTGGTGCACGGCCTGTCACGCGCCGCTGGACAACATCTACCAACAGCTGGGCAGCTCCTTCGACCCGGACGCGCACAAGAAGCTGTCCGACGAGGAACTGAAGAAGGCGCTGGATGCCTACATGAAGGAAAAACAGAAAAAGGCCGAGGCCGAGCAGAAACAATAATCTCTTCAGGGTTCCGGCCGCATGTCGAGGGCCGCGTGAAGAAAGAACGAGGGGCGGCGTCCGCATCGCTCATGTGGGATGATGCGGGGCCGCCCGTTTGCATCCGGCCTCGATGGCGCGACGGCGACAATATGATCAAGCAGACGTTTGTCAGGGAGGAAACATGAACAGCGGGTGCGCATTCTTGCGGAACAAATTGGTGGCGCTGGCCATTCTGGCGGCGCCGCTAATGGCGGCACCGGTGGTGGCCTTTCCCGAGCAGGCGCGGGCCGAGGCCCCGTCGCTGGAAGATCTCGGCGGCTGGCTGAAGTCGCTCACCGACAACAAGTGGGTCGACGCCTTCAAGAGCGCCACGCCCTCGCAGCGCCAGGTGGAGGGCTTCTTCGGCATTCTCACCAATCCGAAGATGTTCGAGGGCATGTTGAGCATGGCCGATCCGAGGCTGATGGCCGACTGGATGAAGGTGGCCACCAACCCGGCCTTCCTGGAGGCCATGATCAACATGGGCAACCCGGCCATGCTGACGAAATACGTCAACATGATGGGCGACCCGAGGATCATGGAAACGCTTGTGAAGATGGGCGATCCGAAGCTGGTGGAAGCCTACATGGGGGTCATGACCAACCCGGCCTTCATCAAGGCCATGATGAAGTTCGCCGACCCGTCGCTGGTGAAGAACTATCTCAAGGTCATGACCGACCCGAAGATGTTCAACGGCGTGATGAAGCTGGCCGACCCGAAGCTGATGGAAGGCTACATGCAGGTCATGGCCAACCCGGAATTCATGAAGATGGCCATGAAGATGGTCGATCCGAAGACCATGGAAGCCTACATGCGCATGGTGGCCAACCCGGAGTTCATGAAAGGCCTGACGGAGGTGGCCACCGACACCGACCTGCTGAAGGACTTCCTAGAGCTGATGCTGAACCCGGAGTGGTATTCCGCCATGTTGGCCATGGTTGACCCGGGGCTGTGGGAGCAGTGGCTGGCGGTGATGATGCAGCCGGAAATGATGGAACAGTGGATGAAGCTGATGGATCCGAAGTTCATGGTCCAGTTCATGCGCGCCTCGTTCGCCATCATGAACGCGGTGCCGAACGCCGTGGGCATCACCCCCCCGAGCGACAAGAACAGATAAACCATCATATCCGTCCAAAGGCCGAGGGAAGAACGCGAACAGGGTTCCAGGGAGGAGATTCATGCCTGTTTTCGGAAAGAGGGAGAGTAACGGCGGGCGCCCCGTCATGCGGCGGCTGGGCGCGGGCCTGGTGGCGCTGATGCTGGCGCTGGGTGGCCTGGTGGCGGGCGCCTCCGTGGCGGGGGCGCAGGAAGACGAGGAGGCGAAGGAAAAGGCGCGCCAGGAGCTGAACAAGAAGAGCTACTTCTGGGGCAAGCCTTCCATTCCGGAGCGCTTGCCGGTGCAGAAGGGCTGGTTCCGGATGCCGACGCCGCCGAAGCAGAAAATCGAGAAGTTCAAGTTCATGCCACCGGTTTCCTCGGAGGCGAAGCTGAACTTCATGCAGAGCCTGATGTACTA
>JALVRJ010000024.1 GCA_027031305.1 Hyphomicrobiales bacterium
TGGTGCGGGTGGCGGGCAAATGGCAGATGCGCACGGCGGAAGACCTGCGCTGGCTGCTGCGCCGCGAGCAGACGCAGCCCAGGCGCCTGTCGAAGGCGGCGCTGGAGACGCTGGCCATCATCGCCTACCACCAGCCGGTAACAAGGGCGGAAATCGAGGACATTCGCGGCGTGGCCATGTCGAAGGGCACGCTGGACGTGCTGATGGAGACGGGCTGGGTGAAAATCCGCGGACGGCGGCAAAGCCCCGGCAAGCCGGTGACCTATGGCACCACGGAGGAATTCCTCAGCCATTTCGGGCTGGAGAGCGTCGACGACCTGCCGGGTCTGCGCGAGCTGAAGGGGGCGGGGCTGCTGGACGCCGACATTCCGGCCGATTTCCACCTGCCCGGAGCGGACGCGGAATCGGTGCTGGACGAGAACGAGGCGGAAGCGCTGTTTCCGGCGCCGGAGATGGAGGAAGAGCCGCCGCTGGAAATGCATTTGGAGGACGGCGACAAGCCGACGGGCAACGGGGATTGCGGAGGCGAAGGCACGCCCGAGAACGGCAAGGATTGACCTGCGCGGCCTTTCATTTATGACTGCGGATCCGGGGCGGGCCAATCGCTCACCGGCGTGGTTCGCGCCCGGAGGAGCGAGGCACGGGGCGATTGGGAGTGTTGCTCATGGGCATCGGAGACGGAAAACCGCGCTATGAGCGCATCCTGCTGAAGATTTCCGGCGAGGCGCTGATGGGCGAAAAGCCGTTTGGCCTCGACATGGACATGGTCGGCCGGGTGGCCTCGGAGATCGCGCAGGTGTGGCGCGAGGGCGTGCAGATCGGCCTGGTCATCGGCGGTGGCAACATCTTTCGCGGCGTTTCCGACGCGGCACGCGGCATGGAACGCACCAGCGCCGATTTCATGGGGATGCTGGCGACGGTGATGAACGCGCTGGCCATGGAGAACGCCCTGAAGACCATTGGCGTCGAGGCGCGGGTGATGTCGGCGGTGCCCATGCCCACGGTGTGCGAGCCCTTCACCCGCCAGCGGGCCTGGAAGCACCTGGACGCGGGGCGGGTGGTGCTGTTCGCCGGCGGCACGGGCAATCCCTTCTTCACCACCGACACCGGCGCGGCGCTGAAGGCGGCGGAAACGAAATGCGAGGCGCTGTTCAAGGGCACCAGCGTCGACGGCATCTACTCCGACGACCCGAAGACCCATCCGGACGCCGAACGCTTCGACACCATCAGCTACGACGAAGTGCTGCGGCGCAACCTGAAGGTCATGGACGCGGCGGCCGTGGCGCTGGCGCGTGACAACGCCATTCCGCTTGTCGTATTCTCCATCCGCGAGGAGGGAGCGTTGGCGAAGGTCTTGCGCGGCGAAGGAACATTCACCATCGTCACGCCGTGAGGTGTTCAGGCGCGCGTGCACGCCGTTCAAGGCACGGGGGCGAGACGGCAAGGGGATACATGAAGGGGAGCAGAGAAAACCATGTCGGACACCGATGCCATTGACCTCAAGGACCTGAAACGGCGCATGGAAGGCGCGGTGAAGGTGTTGAAGGAGGAGTTCGCCGGGCTGCGCACGGGGCGGGCCTCCACCTCGCTGCTGGAACCGGTGCAGGTGGACGCCTATGGCAGCAAGATGCCGCTAAACCAGGTGGCGGCCATCACCGTGCCGGAGCCACGGCTGCTGTCGGTGCAGGTGTGGGACCAGTCGCTGGTGCAGGTGGTGGAAAAGGCCATCCGCGACTCCGGGCTGGGGCTCAACCCGCAGACGCAGGGCAATGTCATCCGGGTGCCGATTCCGGAGCTTTCGGCCGAACGGCGCAAGGAGCTTTCCCGCGTGGCGCACCAGTATGCCGAACAGGCGCGCGTGGCCGTGCGCAACATCCGCCGCGACGGTATGGACGCCCTGAAAAAGGCGGAAAAGGCGCACGAAATCAGCGAGGACGACGCGCGCAGGCTGGCCGAGGAAGTGCAGAAGCTAACCGACAAGTTCATCAAGGAAATCGACGAGCTTCTGGAGAAAAAGGACGCGGAAATCATGCAGGTCTGATTTCCATGCCCTGCCAGCGTGGCGAGGCGTGGCGAGCACGCGCCTTCATCACGCCTTCACCCAACGCGGCCTCGCGCCGAGGAACGGACAAGCACCCGCCCATGGCCAAGCGCGACCTGACAGAGCAGTTGCTGTCGCCCGCCGCCGTTGGCGCCTTGCCGCGCCATGTGGGCATCATCATGGACGGCAACGGCCGCTGGGCGCGGGCGCGCGGCCTGCCGCGGTCGCTGGGACACAAGGCCGGGGTGGAAGCGGTGCGGCGGGCCATTCGCGCGGCCGATCACTTCGGGCTTCAGGTGCTGACCATCTATTCCTTCTCGTCGGAAAACTGGTCGCGGCCACGCGCGGAGGTGGAATAT
>JALVRJ010000025.1 GCA_027031305.1 Hyphomicrobiales bacterium
CTCCTCATCGGCCGTTATCTCGATCACCGGATGCGCGCCGCGCGCGCGGGCGCGCATCCGGTGATCGAGATAACGGCCGATGAGGAGGAAGAACAGCAGCGAGGTGGCGGCGTCGAAATAGGCATGTTCCTGGGAATTGGCCGTCTGGTAGAGGCTCATGAAGACGGCGGTGAGCACGGCCAGCGAGATGGGCACGTCCATGTTCATGCGCGCCTGGGAGAGCGCCGCCCAGGCGGAGCGGAAGAAGGGACGGCCGGCGTAGATGACCGCCGGCAGGGCGATGGCGGCGGAAATCCAGTGAAAGAAGTCGCGGGTGGCGCCCTCCGCCCCGGCCCAGACGGAGATGGAAAGCATCATGATGTTGGCGGCGGCGAAGCCGGCCACGGCCATTGCCCGCAGAAGCTCCTTCGCCTCGGCGTCGTCGCGGGCGAAGCCGGCGGCCTCGGGGTCGAAGGGGCGGGATTCGTAGCCCAGCTCGGCCAGCTTCTGCACCACCGCGTCGGGGTCGAAATTTTCATCGCGCCAGCGCACGCGCACCTGGCGCAGGGTGAAGTTGACCCTGCCCTCTTCCAGACCGGGGATTTGCTTCAGCCCCTTCTCAATGGTGGAGATGCAGGCGGCGCAGTGGATGCCCGGCACGGACAGGGTGAGCTCGTGGGTGCCGTCGCGCAGGCGGCGGGTCCACATGGCGGCGCCGCCAACGGCGCCACCGGTTTCCTCGCCTCTCATGCCGCAGCAGCTCATGGTGTCACCCTCGTGAAGTCATGCCGCACGGGCGGTGTTCATGGACTTGATCGTCAATGCTCCGGCACGACGAATTCGGCCGAGGCGCGCCATTGCAATTCTCCATCTCGGGTGAAGCGCGCGTCCATGCGCCAGGCGCCGGGGGGCAGTGGTCTGGCGACGACGTAGTCGCCGGGCATATCTTCCGTGAATTGCACGGTGGTGTCGCCGGCAGTGCCGACGGGGCGGCGCATCAGGGCCGTGGCCTTCAGGCCGGAGACGGCGCGGCCGGCGCTGTCGCGCAGGCGGATGACGATGCGGCCGTCCCTCGGCACCAGCACCTTCGTCCGCCAGCCCTTGCGGAGGATGGCGCGGGCGCGGGTGGCCTCGCGGTTGTAGCGGTTGGAGGCCTCATAACCGTTGCCTGGCACGAGACCCGTCCAGCTCTTCTGCGAGAGATAGATCATGTAGCCATTGACGGCGAACACGACGCCGAAGAAGGCGGCGAAGATCGCCAGGACGTGCTTGCCGGTGAGGCGGAATTGCTTGTCTGCCTGTGCCATGGTTCCCGTTGGCTATGCCATTCGCGCGAGGGCATCGCGGCATGTCGGGCGGGGCGGATGCGGCCTGGCGGGGAGCCACACCCGTCCCGCCATCACATCAGCGTTTCGGCGCGGGGCCTTCGAACACCGCTTCGTTGGCGGCCGTCTCGACTACCCGTCCGTCATCGTCCAGCGCCTCGATAATGAAGGTAAATTCCTCGCGGCGCGCCTTCAGCTTGTCCTTCGGCACCATGACGAAAACGCGCAGGGCGCGGGCCTTGTTGCCCTTCACCTTGAAGGTGAATTCGCGCGCCGGCGGCTTGTCGATGCCGAGGATGCGCATCCTGCCATGTTCCAGCCCGTCCATGCGGATGCGGAAGGTGCGCGGCTCCAGCTGCATGTTCAGCACGCGCACGGTGTAGGCATTGCGCACTTCGCCGGTGGAGAGCTGCACGAACATGGGGTTGCGGTCGTGGATGACATTCACCTGCAAGCGGTCGCGGGTGCTCAGGTGAACCAGCATGGCGGCGGCCACCAGCAGCCAGATGACCATGTAAACGATGGTGCGCGGGCGGATGAAGTTGCGCCAGCCGAATTCGCCCTGCTTCATCTGGCCGGTGGTCATTTGCTCGTAGGCCTTCGCGGAGGAATAGGAGATCAGCCCGCGGGGCTTGCCGATCTTTTCCATCACCTGGTCGCAGGCGTCGATGCACAGGGCGCAGGTGATGCAGGCCAGCTGCTGGCCGTCGCGGATGTCGATGCCGGTGGGGCAGACCTGCACGCACCAGCCACAGTCGATGCAGTCGCCGAACTGCACCTCCGGGTGTTTCTTGCGGTCGCGCTTGGAGCCGCGTGGCTCGCCGCGCCAGTCGTTGTAGGTGACGATGAGCGTGTCCTCGTCGACCATGGCGCCCTGGATGCGCGGCCAGGGGCACATATAGATGCACACCTGCTCGCGCATGTGGCCGGCGAACAGGTAGGTGATGAAGCCCATGATGGCGACGGTGGAATAGGCGACGAAGGGCAGCTGGCCGGTGAAGAACCATTTGGCGACATCGGGCGCGTTGCCGAAGTAGAGGATGAAGGTGAAGGAGGTCCAGAAGGCGATGAGGGCCCAGACGAGATGCT
>JALVRJ010000026.1 GCA_027031305.1 Hyphomicrobiales bacterium
CCAGGACGCGGTGAACCTGGCCAAGAGCTTCGACGAGGCGGTGGGCATCACCGGCATCGTCCTCACCCGCGCCGACGGCGACGGCCGCGGCGGCGCCGCGCTGTCCATGCGCGCGGTCACCGGCAAGCCCATCAAGCTCATCGGCACCGGCGAGAAGCTCGAAGACATCGAGCCCTTCCACCCCGACCGCATCGCCGACCGCATCCTCGGCATGGGCGATGTCGTCTCGCTGGTGGAGAAGGCAGCCAGGACCCTCGACGCGGAGAAGGCGCGCAAGATCGCCGAGCGCATGAAGAAGGGCGCCTTCACGCTCGAGGACCTGGCAGAGCAATTGCGCCAGATGCAGAAGCTGGGCGGAATGCAGGGCATCCTCTCCATGCTTCCCGGAATGGGCAAGATCAAAAAACAGCTTTCCGGCGTCGACCTCGACGACATGGTGCTCAAGCGCCAGCTGGCCATCATCGGCTCCATGACGAAAAAGGAACGCGCTTTCCCGAAAATCATCAACGCCTCGCGCAAGAAACGCATCGCCGCCGGCTCTGGCACGTCGGTTCAGGACGTCAACAAGCTGCTGAAGATGCACAAGCAGATGGCCGCCATGATGAAGAAGATGGGCAAGGGCAAGGGCGGCCTGATGGGCCGGATGTTCGGCCTTGGCGGCGGCAAGGACATGCCCGACGCCGCCGAGCTGGAAAGACTGCAAGCCGAGCTGGCGGGCATGGACCCGGCCAGCCTGCCCCCGGAGCTGCGCGACATGGCCAAGGCCATGCAGAAGGGCGGAATGCCCAGCGGCGGCGAGGGTGGACTGCCCGGTGGCCTGCCCGGCCTCGGCGGCGGCCTGCCCGGCCTGGGTGGATTGCCCGGCCTTGGCGGCGGCCTGCCCGTCCTGCCCGCACGCGGCAAGGGCAAGGGCAAGGGCCGCAAGCGCCGCTGACGAATGAGGAATTCGACTTGAACGCAACGGATCAACGACAGTCGTAACGACACGGAAAAAGGAGAACATCGACCATGGCACTGCGTATTCGTCTGGCCCGGGGTGGCGCCAAGAAGCGCCCGTTCTACCGCATCGTGGTGGCGGAAAACACCGCCCCGCGCGACGGCCGCTTCATCGAGAAGCTGGGAACCTACAACCCGCTGTTGCCGAAGGACCATCCCGAGCGCGTGGTGATGGACATCGAGCGCATCCGGCACTGGCTGGGCAAGGGCGCCAAGCCCACCGACCGCGTGCTGCGCTTCCTCGACGCCGCCGGCCTCGTGAAACGCCCCGCCCGCAACAACCCGCAAAAGGCCCAGCCGGGCGAAAAGGCGCTGGCCCGCAAGGCCGAGAAGGAGGCCAAGGCCGCCGAGGCCGCCGCCGAGGCCGAAGGTGGCGAAGAGGCCGCCGAAGGCTGATGATGCAGTTTCGGATGCAGGCGGTTGCGGCTCGCTTCTCCTTCCCCCTGGCACGGGGAGGGACAGGGAGGGAGTCGGGCCGCCGGCACCTTGCTTGTCGTGTCGGAGACTGACCGATGAGCCGCAGGCAGGAACACGTGGTCATGGGCGTCATCACCGCCGCCCATAGCGTCCGTGGCGAGGTGAAGATCAGGAGTTTCACCGAAATCCCTGAAGACATCGCGTCTTACGGTCCGCTGCTGCTGGAAGGCGGGCCGGAAGAGGTGGAAATCGAGCGCCTGCGCCCGGCCAAGGGCGGCTTCATCGCCAGGCTGAAGGACGTGACCGATCGCAACGCCGCCGAACGACTGCGCGGCAGGAAGCTGCTGCTGCCACGTCATCGCCTGCCCGAGATCGAGGAGGAAGACACCTTCTACCATTCCGATCTCGTCGGCCTGAAGGCCGAAAGGGAAAATGGCCGGCCCGCCGGAGAGGTGGTGGCGGTGCATGACTTCGGTGCCGGCGACCTGTTGGAAATCCGCCCGCAAGGCACGCGCGAAACCTACTACCTGCCCTTCACGAGAGAGGCCGTGCCGCACGTGGACGTGAAGGGCGGCAGGATCGTCGTCAACCCGCCCGAGGAATTGGAACGGGAAGCCCTGAACAAGGCCGCTCGCGGCAAGCACAAGCGCCGCCGCCAACGCAAGGACGCCGCCCGTCGCCAGCGGATGAAGACCACCCGCCCCTCCGACGACGTTCCCGACACCTCCCGGCCGGAGGGGGAATGACATGCCGGATATTCCCTTCCACGCCAGCGTGCTGACGCTCTATCCGCAAATGTTCCCCGGCCCCCTGGGCCACGCCCTGGCCGGCCGTGCGCTGGAGAAGGGCCTGTGGAAGCTCGACGCGGTGAATATCCGCGATTTCGCCACCGACAGGCACCACACCGTGGACGACACTCCGGCCGGCGGAGGTCCGGGAATGGTGCTGAAGCCCGACGTGCTGGCCGCCGCCATCGACGCCGTCTCGCCAACGGATGATCCACGCCCGCGCCTGTTGATGAGCCCGCGCGGCGAACCCCTGACGCAGAAACTGGTGCGCGCCTTCGCGCAAGCACCGGGGCTGGTCATCGTCTGCGGCCGTTTCGAGGGCGTCGACGAGCGCGTCATCGAAGGCCGGGCCTTGCGCGAGATCTCCATCGGCGACTTCGTGCTTTCAGGCGGCGAACCGGCGGCCATCTGCCTGTTGGATTCCGTGGTGCGCCTGCTGCCCGGCGTCATGGGCAAGCATGAATCGGGCGAATGGGAAAGTTTCGAGCACGATCTGCTCGAATATCCGCACTACACCCGCCCGCGCGAGTGGGAGGGACGGAAAATCCCCGACGTACTGCTGTCCGGCAATCATGCGGAAATAGAACGCTGGCGACGGCAACAGGCCGAACGCCTCACGAGGCAACGCCGGCCCGACCTTTACACCCGCTGGCAGCAGCGTCGGAAGTAGCGGAAGTAGCGGCATCATCGGCGGCAATGGCGCCGGTTTTGAAGCCATCCATCACCGGAACCCGCTTGCCATTGCGTTTTTCACTTGCTGGCGACACCGCATCTTCTCCTCCTGGTCTGCCCAGCGCAAGCCATCGATCCAGGAACGATTCCAGCCAGCAGGCCACCGCCGGATCGTATACCATCTTGCCCTCGAACAGCTCGCGGCGCGGCCGCGCCCCGGGCATCTTCAGCTTGTCGGCCGCGCGCACCGACCAGCGGTGCAGCATGTGCGTGGTCACCTCCGGGTGAAATTGCAGCCCGAAGGCCCGCGCGCCATGGCGAAAGGCCTGGTTGGGAAAGTCGCCCAGGCCTTCCAGCAACAGCTCCGCGCCGGCAGGCAGTTCGAAGCCTTCCGCGTGCCACTGGAACACCATATCCGGCCAGCACGCCCAGAGCTTTCGCCCCGCCGCCGTCGGCCGCACCGGATAATACCCCACTTCCCAGCGCCCCTGCGGATGCGGCGCCACCCGCGCGCCAAGGAAATGCGCCAGCATCTGCCCGCCAAGGCAGATGCCGATGTAGGGCACCTCTTCGCGCAAGGGCACGTCCAGCCAGTCGATGACCTGGCGGTAATGCGCGCAATTATCGTTCACCGACCCCGGCCCACCGAACACCACCACGCCGCGATAGCCCTCCAGCGTCGCCGGCAGGGCGTCTCCCATGACCGGATAGCGCATCTCCAGGTCTAGCCCGCGCAACCGCAACCAGCGCCCGATGCGCCCGGGCGTGGACGTGGACTGGTGCAGGACGATGAGAATCTTGCCGTTGCGGGCCATGGCCTGACGCTTGCTCGGAGTTGCCGTTCCACACGCCATATATGCCCACAAGACGCGGAGAAAAAGTGAAAAATCGCGCCCCGCGACGAAATCGCGCCCACGTCGCGAAATACGGGGGAGGGATCAGCTGTCGCGATAGAAGATGTGGCGGCCGATCTTGATGACCGGGCGCATCATCGAGGCCCACTGCGGCCGCACGTAATCGGCATGGTAGAAGGCCACGCCTTCCATGCCTCTCAGCCGCGCCCTGCCGCTGAGCACCTTCGCCGCCAGGCGGCGCGCCACCGCCCACTGCCGGGCATTGCTCGGATAATCCGGCTTGCCGTCACAGGCGAAGGAGAACTGGCAGGCATTGCGCCGCTCCGCTCCCTGGTAGACCACGCCGCACACCGTGTTCGGAAAGCGTGGATCGCGCACCCGGTTCATGATGACCTGCGCCACCGCCAGCTGTCCTTTCGGGCCCTCGCCGCGTGCCTCGAAATACAGCGCCTTGGCCAGGCACATGCGCTCGCGCAGCCGCCTCTTGCGCTCGGCCAGGATGCGTGCGCGCTGCGCCCGCGCCAGGCGCCAGCTCTTTTCCAGCTTCCACACCGGCGGCGTGCGCAAAATCCGCACGGCCGGCCGCGGGCGAGGCGTCTTTTCCGGCCGCGCCACGTCTTCCGTGCCGGCCACATCGACATCCGCCACGCCGGGCTCGGGTTGCAGCGCCGCCAGCGTCAACATGTCCCCCTTGCCGCCACGCGCCACCGCCTGCGTGTAGATGACGAAATCATCATCCACCACTTTCCGTTGCGAAACCAGTGGCGAAGCCAGTGGCGCCTCCTTGGTATGCAGGACGGAAATAGGCGCGGCGATGGAGACAAGGCTCGCCTTGGCCACCCCATCCATTTCGCCCCCTGGGCCCATCTGCCCCATGTGCTGCGAACCGATGATCAAGGCCACGCCTATGGCGACGCCAATCACCCCGGAGGAAACAAGCTCCGCCCACGGCAGCGAAACCCGCGACACACCGGACGGGCCCAACCGCGCCTTGCGCGCATTCATGCCTGCTCCGTCGCGATGTCGCATGAAAACCCCTCTCGGCAACCACGTGCCCCACCAGCAGCATCCCGCCCATGCCGACGGGTACCCGATGGTTCCACAGCAGGGCATCGCCAAGTTCACGACGCCCTCACGCCCCCGAGGATACACGAGCGTTGTTTATCACAGGTTAACCATCTTCCGCAAGGAAGCCGAAAGGAATATCAACGGCCAGGAAGGCTTGCGGATATCGCGAGAGATTCAGGCGACGCCAGACGCCTCCTCGCCGGGCTTGGCCGCCTGTGCCGCCGCCATCGACGCCGGCGCGCCCTCATGCGCATTTTCCCGCAGCTTCAGCATCATTTCGCGCAGACTGGCAAGCTCGTCTTCCAGCTCGCGCATCAGCTCGCGTACCCCGACGGGCTTGTCCGCCGGCTTTTTCTCCATCACCGCGTCAGTGGATTCCCCATCTTCTTTCTGGCACGCCACCGTGTCTTCCAGGCTCTCGCACCGCGCTTCCGGCGCCAGGCATATGGCTTCCCCCCGCGCCTTGTCGGCTGGCGGCGGCACCTCTTCCATCACCGCACTCGAACCATGGGTGGCGTCCTCTTCGGACGAGGAGGCCGACACCCCTTGCGCCAACACCGCGTCCGACGCCGCGGAATCGGACCCCGTCGCCCTCGCCGCCACGGCGCCATCGGCGCCCACATCTCCGCCGACCCTGTCCCGCACCGGCAACACGGGCCTTTCGTCCACGACCTTCTTGCGGCACATGGCCGGCCAGGGCACGCCATTGAACTCGGCCGCGCCGAACAGGAACCCTTGCAGGCCGT
Organism: Hyphomicrobiales bacterium; assembly: GCA_027031305.1. Classification (GTDB taxonomy): domain Bacteria; phylum Pseudomonadota; class Alphaproteobacteria; order Rhizobiales; family Aestuariivirgaceae; genus Thermopetrobacter. The sequence goes on from JALVRJ010000026.1 coordinate 5,542, forward strand.
CCACGCCCCAGTTGCGCAACAGCTCGGCGTCTTCCTCGCGCTCCACCCACTCGGCGATGATGACCATGTTGGTATTGCGCGCGAGATTGATCAGCGAGCGCATGAAGTGCTGGTTCTGCTCGTTGGCGGCGAGGTTTTCGCAGAACGCGCCGTCGAGCTTGACGATGTCGAAATGATAGTCCCGCAGATTCTTGAACGATGTATAGCCTGCGCCAAAATCATCCAGCGCCACCTTGCAGCCCAGCTTGTGCAGCTCGTCGATGAAATGCGCCACCCGCGCCGGATCGCTCAGCATCGAGGATTCGGTAATCTCGACCACCAGTCTGTCGCGCACCAGATCGGCATGGGGCACGAGTTTCTCAAGGAACGCCTGAGCGTCCATCACCGTCGTCGCGGAAACGTTGATCCCAAGCTTGCCGTCGGGCTGCTCGCGCAACGCCTGCAACGCCAGGTCCAGCACCTCCAGGTCCACCAGGCGGATCAGGCCAAGCTCTTCCGCCACCGGAATCAGGTGCCCGGCGGACACCGTCTCTCCGTTCTTGTCGATGATGTGCAGCAGCGCCTCGTGGTAAATGACATCGCCATCGTGCGCCCTGACGATGGGCTGGTAGGCCAGGGTGAAGGCCTTTTCGCGAAGGGCGGTGAATACCTCGTTGGCGAAATGCGCCTTCATCGCGCGGTGCGAAGCCCTGCTGGAAGCGATGTTGTAAAGCTTTCCGGCATTGCCCGGCTGCAGTTCCGCCTCCGCCAGCGCCTCCTCGGCGAAGGCGATCGCCTCGCTCAACGTCCTCGCGTCGCGCGGGATAATGGTGGTGCCCAACGCCAGCATCGGCCACACCGGCCCCATGTCCGTTTGCACCGGCTCGCGGCATGGCGCCTCCAGAAACCGCGTCATGGCCGGGCCAAGGTCCTCTTCGTCACAATCATGAATCAGCATCGCCAGGCGCTTGTCGCCATAGCGCGCCAATACATCGCCGGCGCGCATGACGCTCTTCAGGCGCCTGCCCACCTCCACGAAGGCCGCGTCCGCAACCTTGAAGCCGTAGGTGTCGAAGATGATGGGATAGTTCTTCAGCGTCAGGATGATCAGCGCCGCGTTCCTGTTCTCCCGCGCTCCGTGCCGCAGGAAGGCTTCCACCCGCTTCATGAAATAGCCCCGGCAATGCAACCCGGAAGAGGGGTCCACCTGGTCGGGCAACATGGGCACGTCACACGCGCCCGTCTCCGCATCGCAGCCCATGCGCCGGATCTCTCCGAAGACGTGTGCCGGCTCGCCTTCGGGGTTCAACAGCCAGCGGCCATGCTCATATACCATGTAGCCACGCTCGCCATTGCGTCCGTCGGGCAAAAGCCGGTAGCCAATGGCGTATTCGCGCCGTTCCGCATTGGCGGGGTCGAAAACGATCTCGTGGCGCAGGTTGGAATGCGTCGCGTCCACATACAGCATCAAGGCGCCGATGGAGCCGATGTCGGCATCCTCCGGCAGCCCCAGGGCCTCGTGGGCGCCGGGTTTCCAATACAGCCGGTCGTTTTCGATGTCCCAGTGAAACTTCGCTGCTTCCATGATCGTTCCCGCTTTTGCCACCTGGCCCCCGAACGGCGCGGCGGGTCGCCGGGATTCGCACTCCCCATGGTGCGGGCCCCTTCCGCCCCCGCGTTGGCCCACCATGAAATTTGCCTTCCAATTCGTAAGAAAAGATGAATTCCGCCAACCGACCTCGCGACATTGCGGGGCGATCACCCCCGCGGATGGCAGCGCCCATGCACCTCCTTCAGCATGGCGGCGTTCACCGCCGTGTATATCTGCGTGGTGGACAGGCTGGCATGGCCCAGC
>JALVRJ010000027.1 GCA_027031305.1 Hyphomicrobiales bacterium
CCGCGCCCGCGCCGCCTCGTCCAGCATCGGCAGCATCGGCTCCAGCTGATGGCGCCGCGCCAGGCCCACCGGACGCAGCCCGCCGTGGGCGCTAAGGCCGGTCAGCAACGCCGCCATGGCCGCCGGGCGCAATCCCAGAGGGATCGTGGGCAGGACGGGCGGCACATCTCCATCGGTCCCGTCATCTCCGGCCTCGCCCGCCGGCGCCGGATCGGCCGCGGCCAGCTCATCGTCCGGCAGGGCGGAAAGAACCGTCAACCCGGAGAGAACCCCGTGGCTTTCGGCCAGCAGCCGGAACAGGAAGAGGCCCATGTCCACCACGCCTCCCTCCTCGGCGATCTTCTGGCGCAAATCGCGCATGTGGGCACGGAAGCGTTCGGGAAAGGGGCGTTCCAGCTGGCGATCGAGGGTGCTTCTGTCCGCCGTGTCCAGCTGTTCCAGCCGCGCCCGCCACTCCTTGCGCGCCTTGCGCCCGCGCAGCCCCGCCAGGCGCCAGGCGTCGCGCACGGCGTCTGGCACCTCGCCGGGGCCAAGCGCCCCCCAGCCGAGCTCCTCGCGCAATTCTTCCGCCGCCGGCGCGGATACATCCGCCCTGTAGTGCACGGCGATGTAGACGGGACGCCGCTCTTCCCAACTGGCCACGCCCTGGTCGGCTCCCTGCTCTAGGGCGGCGACGATGCTGTCCGGATCATCGGCCCTGGCCTGTTGCACGTGCCAGCCGGCGGCGGCGAACCGCGCCAGGTGATTGGGGCAATGATGACGCCGGACCTGGCGACCCTGCGCGTCCTCTGGCGTGAGATGAAGGACGAACAACCGGTGCGGCCGCAAAAACGGCGCGATGGCGATGGTTTCCTGGGCGATGCCGGGTTCCACCTCGCAATCGTCGACGACGAGGCAGGTGGCATGGTCGAAGATTTCCGCGCCGTAACGCTCGCGCAGCAGCCGCGTGGCCAGCGCCAGTCCCACGCCGGCGGCCAGCGAATGGCCCGGCTGGTCCAGTGGCAGGTCAAGCCCCTCGAACATGGAAGGGCCATGGACGCCGGGTTCTTTGGCTCGCACTCCCCCGGCCACCGCGTCCGCCTCGGCAAGGTCCATCTCGTGCACGCCCCCGCCTCCTTCGGCGTCCGCCTCTCCCTGCCCCAGGAGGCGGGTCATGGCACGCGCCAGGGGCCGCAGCGCCGGGGAAACAACCAACCGGTCGCGGTCGGGCCAGGGTGCGCCTTGGACATCCAGCACCAGGAAGCGCTCGAACAACATGGCCAGCAAAGGGGCGGCGGCGGCGATGCGCCGCCGTTGGCGCGCGTTGGCCATGGCGGCCATCTCCAGCCCCAGCAGGCGCAGGGCCTGCACGGTGCCGGCGGCGCCGCCTCGTGTGCCGGTTGTGGCTTTCGCCATGGAAGCTTCCCTTTCGGGCCGGTTGATGGTCATCGCCTGGTTGGCCTCGTGCCGCGCAGCGCGACTCACAGGTCCTCGAGCGCCCGCGGCAGGGCGATGCCGCGCTGCATACAGGCGGCTTTTACGGCATTGGTCAACAGCATGGCAATGGTCATCGGCCCGACGCCGCCAGGCACCGGCGTGATGGCCCCGGCCACGGCCTTTGCCTCGTCGAAGGCGACATCGCCGACCAGACGCGCCTTGCCGTCCCCCGTCTCCACCCGGTTGATGCCGACGTCTATGACCGTGGCGCCGGGCTTTATCCAGTCGCCGCGCACCAGCCGCGGCCGCCCCACCGCCGCCACCAGCACATCGGCGCGATGCGCCACCCGCGGCAGGTCGCGCGTGCGCGAATGGGCAATGGTCACGGTGCAATTCTCGCGCAACAGCAGCTGCGCCAGCGGCTTGCCAACGATGTTCGAGCGCCCGATGATGACCGCTTCCAATCCCTCCAGGTCGGCGCGGGCCTGTCTGGCCAGCAACACGCACCCCAGCGGCGTGCATGGCACCAACGCCGGCCGCCCCACAGCCAGGCGTCCGGCGTTGATGACATGAAAGCCGTCGACATCCTTGTCCGGATCGATGGCATCGATGACCCGCTGTGGGTTGATCTGTTCCGGAAGGGGCAGTTGCACCAATATGCCGTGCACCTCCGACGCGGCGTTCAGCCGCGCGATGCGCTCCAGCAGGGCCTCCTCGGTAGTGTCGGCGGGCAGGTGGTATTCGAACGACTTCATGCCAGCCTCGACGGTGCGCCTGCCCTTGTTGCGCACGTAGACGCGCGAGGCCGGATCGTCGCCCACCAGCACCACCGCCAGCCCCGGCACCAGCCCGTGCCGCTCGCGCAGTTCCTCCACGGCGGCGCGCACCCGCTCCTGCACCCGCGCCGCCAGCGCCTTGCCGTCGATGATCGTCGCTTCGCTCATGGATCGCTGCCTCCGAAATTGCGCTGCAAGCCTATGCTTGCGCCAGCCGCGCCAGCATGTCCGCCAGCTGGCGGCGTTTCGATTCGTCCGCGGCGATGTGCAGCTGCTTCAGCCGCGCGCTCTCGCCGCGGCGAATGCTGATGGCCGACTTAGGCAGCCCCAGCGTTTTCGCCAGCAGGGTGATGATGGCCTTGTTGGCGCGGCCCTTGTCCGGCGCCTCGGTCACCATCACGCGCAAGGCCACGCCTTCCGCCGTTGCCATCACGCCGCCCACGCCGGCGCGGCGCGCCCCCGGCGTCGCCCGCACCAGCAACCACAGTCCATCCGCGTCGCTTCGCCATGGTCGGGTTTGTGCGGGAAAAGAAGCCATGGGCGTTTTTCGCAGGCACTCTCGATGCATGGCCCCGGACCGTTTCAGGACAGATAGTTGAAATAGGCCCAGACGATGAATTTCTGCAGGAAAATGATGCCGATGATGGCGACCATGGGCGACAGGTCGAGGCCGCCGAGATCGGGTAGAAAACGGCGGATGGGCCGCATGACCGGGTAGGTGAGGCGGTTGAGCGCATGCAGCAGGGAGCGCACGATCTGGTTGTGCGGATTGATGATTCCGAAGGCCACCAGCCAGCTGGAAACCACCCAGATGATGATGATCCACAGGTATATGTCCAGGATGGTCAGGATCAGCCACAGAAACGGATTGCTGCTCACGGTGGATACCTGCTCGGCTCGTGTTGCGGTTGCCTGTGCCGGCGCCGATCATCGCCAACACCATTCCCGTGATGTAGCCCCGGCATGGCGCGAGTGCAAGGTGCGGCGGTATCAAGGGATGAAACCGCCGCCGCGCCCCGCCGGGGCCGTTCGCCGGCCGGGGCTGCTTGACAGCACCGCCACGGCGGCCTAGATGAACGACGTGCCGTGGCCTAGCGGCCAAACGGTGGACCATGCGCCTTTTCGGGGCCGTAGCTCAGTTGGTAGAGCGCAGCAATCGCACTGCTGAGGTCAGGGGTTCGACTCCCCTCGGCTCCACCATTTCCATCTCCCTTTCCTTCCGTTCTCCCCGGCAACCACGCGATTGCCAAGGATTCCGGCATTGTCTAATGTTGGAACGCGCCGGCAGGGCGCGCCTTCTCAGGGATTTTCAGGTGGTGCGAACGACATGATCGATTCCGAACAGCCCGTGCGGGTGGGCCGGCCCACCATATACCTGGTGCGCATGGTGGTGTTCCTGGTGCTCGTGGGGCTGATCGCGGCGGTGCTGTTTCCACGCATTCGCGAGGCCTTCATGGCCAACCCCGGGCTGAACGGGCTGATCCTGTTCACGCTGCTGTTGGGCATTCTCTACACTTTTCGCATGGTCCTGCGCCTGTATCGCGAGGTGAACTGGGTGAATCACTTCCAGATCACCCAGCCGGGACTGGAGCTGAAATGGCGGCCCCGCCTGCTGGCGCCGATGGCGGCGCTGCTGGGCGAATATCACCCGGGCAGGCCCATTTCACCGCAGGCCATGCGTTCCTTGCTGGATTCGCTGGGCGCGCGGCTGGACGAATCGCGCGACATCTCGCGCTATCTCATCGGGCTGCTGGTGTTTCTCGGCCTGCTGGGAACTTTCTGGGGGCTGTTGCAGACCATCGCCTCGGTGGGCGAGGTCATCCGCAATCTGGATGTGCGGGCGGCGGAAGGCGCCACCGTGTTCGAGGAACTAAAGTCGGGCCTGGAAGCGCCGCTGGCGGGCATGGGCACGGCCTTCTCCTCCTCGTTGTTCGGTCTCGCGGGCTCGCTGATCCTCGGTTTCCTCGACTTGCAGGCGACACAGGCGCAGAACCGCTTCTACATGGATGTGGAGGACTGGCTGTCCTCCATCACCGACATCGCGGCGGGGGAAACGGGAGGGGCGGCCGGCGGCGTGCGCAGCGACCTGGCGCACCTTCACCAGGGCATGGCGCAGCTGCAACAGGCGGTGGCGCAGCTGGCCACCCTGATGGCGAGACGATCGCAGGCCGAAGGCTCGTCCTCGGGAGCGGCGCAAATGTCCCCGTCGCACCCGGAAACGCCATCGGAAAAACAGGCCACGGCGCAGTCGCTGGAACAGCTTTCCATTGCCATCGGCCGGCTGGTGGACCAGATGCACCAGGAGGAACGCCTGATGCGCGAATGGGCACAGCATCACGCGCGGGAGCAGAACCAGGTGCTGCAATTGTTGCGCCAGATCGCCTTGCGCCTCGAACGGCGCGAAGGCTCCGAATAATGGCGCGGCGGCCAAACCATATCCGTGATTGAAGGCATGGCAGGACACGGCAGAGGACGGCAAAGGGACATCTCGGGCCAGCTCTACTGGCCCGGCTTCGTCGACGCCATGAGCCAGCTGCTGCTGGTGTTCATCTTTCTGCTCACCCTGTTCGTGGTGGCGCAGTTCATGCAGGCGCGCGAACTGACCGGACAGGACACGGCGCTGGACAAGCTGCGCGCGCAAGTGGCGGAGCTGAGCGAGCTCTTGGCGCTGGAAAAGGCCTCGAAGGCGAAGCTGGAGGCCACCCTGGCGTCGCTGGGCGCGGCATTGGAGGAACAGAAGGGCAGGGCGGCCTCGCTGGCGGCGGCATTGGAGAAGATGCGCTCGGCGAAGGGCGCGTCCGGCGGCGCCATCGCCGAGCTGAAGGCGCGCCTGGACAAGGAGAAGAAGCTCTCCGCCGAGGCTCTGGCACAGGTGGAGTTGCTCAACCAGCAGATCGCCGCGCTGAGACGGCAAATCGCCATGCTCAACGCTGCCCTGGAGGCCTCCGAGCGGCGCGAGAAGGAAGCGCGGGCGAAAATCGCCAATCTTGGCCAGCGCCTGAACGCCGCCCTGGCGCGGCGCGTGCAGGAACTGGCGCGCTATCGCTCGGAGTTCTTCGGCCGCCTGCGCAAGATTCTCTCGCGGCGCGCCAACATCCGGGTGGTGGGCGATCGCTTCGTGTTCTCCTCCGAGATCCTGTTTCCCAAGGGTGAAGCCACGCTGACCGAAGAAGGCAAGCGCGAGCTCGACAAGGTGGCCAGCGCGCTGCTCGAGATCAGCCGCGAGATACCGCCGGACATCAACTGGATATTGAGGGTGGACGGACACACCGACGCCGACCCCATCTCGACCCCGCGGTTTCCTTCCAACTGGGAGCTTTCCACCGCCCGCGCCCTGGCCGTGGTGAAGTATCTCATAAGCCGTGGCGTGCCGCCGGAGCGCCTGGCGGCCACCGGTTTCGGCCAGTATCACCCCATCGACCCGCGCGACACCGAAGAGGCCAAGGCGCGCAACCGCCGCATCGAGCTGAAACTCACCGAGCGCTGAAGGCCCCCGCCGCTGCACGGCCGCGGCTGCGCAGCACCCTTCGTTACAGACTGCAACACAGATTTATTTTCCTGCCATTTCCGGCGGTGGTATTCCCTGTGCCTGAAAAGGGCGAATCACGCCCACGTCGGAATCCCGCGATCCGGCAATATCGGCACGACACGCACCGCGAGGGACACGCATCATGACCGCGACTGGCGGAAAGGACGGCGACAAGATGGTGGAGGAAGACCGGGCCGGCGCCACGCCGACGCCCAACGGCGATGGCGGACAGGCGCGTCGCTTCGGAGGCTTCGCCACCCTCACCGAGGGGCTGGATTTCGCCGCCCGGGGCGAGACGGGATTGAATTTTCACGTCGGCCGCGGCGAACTGGCCCACGTCCTGCCTTACGCGGCCTTGCGTGAACGGGCGCTGGCGCTGGCCGGGCGGCTGCGTACCGCCGGGCTGCGCCGCGGCGACCGGCTGGCCATCCTCGCCGAGACGACCCCCGATTTCATGAGCGCCTTCTTCGCCTGTCAGTATGCCGGTATTCTGCCCTGCCCCGTATCGCTGCCGGTACAGATGGGCGGGCGCGACTCCTACGTCGAGAAGGTGGCGGGCATGTTGCGCGCGGCCACCGCCCGCGGACTGCTGGCCTCGGAAGATTATCTCGCCATGCTGCGTCCGGCCGCCGTGCGCGCCGGCACGCCCCTGGTGCTGAGTCACGAGGCCCTGCGCGCGCTGCCCGAGGCGATGGACGCCATCGCCCCCTTTCGCCCGGACGAGGCCGCCTACATCCAGTATTCCTCCGGCTCCACTTCGGCGCCAAAGGGCATTCTCATCTCGCAGCGCGCCATCATGGCCAACACCACCGGCATCCTGCGCCATGGCCTGAAGGTGCGCGCCGACGACCGCGCCTTTTCCTGGCTGCCATTGTATCACGACATGGGGCTGGTGGGCTTTTTCCTCACACCCATGATGGGCCAGGTGAGCGTCGACTACATGCCCACCTTCGATTTCGTCAAGCGCCCGGGGCTGTGGCTGAAGCTGATGAGCGAGGCCGGCAGCAGCATCTGCTTCGCCCCCAGCTTCGGCTACGACCTGGCGGCACGGCGCGTCAACGGCAAGGCGGCGCGGCTCGATCTGTCGCGCTGGCGCATCGCCGGCATCGGCGGCGATATGGTACGCGCCGACGTGCTGGAGGCCTTCGCCCGGGCACTGGCGCCGGCCGGCTTCGACGCGAAGGCCTTCCTGCCCAGCTACGGCATGGCGGAAATGTCGCTGGCCATCAGTTTCAGCGAGCTGGACGCGCCGGTGCGGCTGGACACCATTGACCGGGCGCTGGCCGAGCGCTCCGGCATGGCACGCCCGGTCGACCCGTCAACGCGGGGGGCGCGCACGTTCGTTTCCTGTGGCCGGGTGCTGCCGGGCCACGCGCTGAAGGTGGCGGACGAGAAGGGCAATGCCCTGCCCGAGCGCCATATCGGGCGGGTGCTGGTGAAGGGGCCGTCGATGATGTCCGGCTACTACGGGCGGCCAGAGGAGACGGCGCGGGTCATCGACGAGGACGGCTACCTCGACACCGGCGACCTCGGTTATCTGCTCGATGGAGAGATCTACATCACCGGCCGCTCCAAGGACATGATCCTGCACAATGGCCGCAACATCTGGCCGCAGGATATCGAG
>JALVRJ010000028.1 GCA_027031305.1 Hyphomicrobiales bacterium
CGTAAAGCGCGGTGAAGCCGATACCGGAAAGCAGCCCCATGAGAATGCCGAAAACGTATAGTTGCGGCAGCTCCAGCGGTTGTCCGGGATGCCAGGGCAGGGGATGATGATACACCGCCAGCAACGTCACCAGCGCCAGCGTGAACAACACCAGCAACAAGGTGCGCCGTGGCGACAGCACGGCGGCGGAAACCGTTACAGGCGCCAGGAACAGCAGCGCGAAGGGGTTCGCCAGCCCGCCGGTGAGATACAATAGCGCCGCCAGTTGCGCGATGTCGAAGGCCAGCACGCTGCTCGCCGCCGCCTCGTTCAGGCGCGCGCTGGCCGGGTAGCGAACCATCAGCGCGACGTTCAGCCACGCCGACAGCGACACCAGCATCATCGCCGGCCAGAAGGGCAGGGCGAAGCCCAGCCAGTAACGCACCACCAGCAGTGCCGCCAACTGCCCGAGGATCGCCAGCCACCGCAGGCGCACCAGCGTTTGCACGCGCAGCCCCGCCTGTTCGGCGGCGATCTCTCCTTTCTGGCTGTGCACGGGCATGGCGGTTTCGGCTCCCTGTTCTCTGCCCGTGGCAGCATAGGCATTGCCGTGGCAAAAGAAAAACCCCCGTTCCGCATGAGGAAAGCCGCGCCCGGCAACAAAGATGACAATATCGTCATCATCCGTCCGCGCCCCCCGTGCTTGACCTCCACCCCTGTTTGGTCGCAACACTTTGCACTAGCTTCAGGACCAGGCAGGACGTGGATGCCGGTGGCATTTTCGCAAGATATCGCTGGCAGTTTCGAAACTTTCCGCACCGATCACGAAATGCGCAATACGAGGACAGGGCCATGAACGCCAAATCCGCGAAACATTCCTCCCGGCCCGGGCTGGGCGGCACGTTCTGGGCCGTCATGGCCGTGGCGCTGGCGCTCATGGGGGGGCTGCTGTTCTATTTCACGCGCCAGACCGAGCAACAGGTGCAGGCCACCAGCTTGGGCGGCCCCTTCGAGCTGGTCGACCACTTCGGTCGCAAGTTCACCCAGGAAGATCTGAAGGGCAAATACACGCTGCTCTACTTCGGTTACACCCACTGCCCCGATGTCTGCCCCATGGGGCTTACCGTCATGGCCGAGGCGCTGGCCCGGTTGGGCGACAGGCGCAAGGATTTTCGCGTCGTCATGGTCACGGTCGACCCCGAGCGCGACACCCCGCAGGTGCTGAAGGAATACATGGAGAACTTCGGCCCCGGCTTCATCGGCCTCACCGGCACCCCGGAACAGATCCGCGCCATGGCCCGCAACTGGCGCGCCTTCTACCGCAAGGCGCCGGACAAGGAGGGCGACTACGAGCTGGACCATTCGGCCATCATCTTTCTGCTCGACAGGAACGGCCGGTATCTCAAGCACTTTCCCTACAACACCACGCCGGAAAGGATGCTGAAGGGCATTCGCGAGGCGCTGGAAAAGGCTGAATCGGGCGGCGCAGGCGGCTAGGGCTAGGCCCAGCTCCTTCGATAGGCCCCGCGAACCATGCAGACGACAGGGGGGATCGTCGCTCAGGAGAAGGGCCGCGCTTTTCTCGCGCGCCTTGCGGCCGCCACCTGCTCCTTTGCGTCCAGCCGCTGAATGATGCGCCAGGCCGTGATCATCGCCGCCAGTCCCACCAGCGTCCATCCCAGCGCCGTGCCCAGCAGAATGCCGAACATGCCGTAGGCCGGCATCATCAGCTCCACCGGCACCATGGTGCCGAGAATGGCCCGCGCCCAGTTGAACATCATGGAAAGGCGCGGTCGCTCCAGGTTGTTGAACGCCGCCTGCGCCACGAACTGCCCGCCTGTGAACACCCACGCCCCGGCCGTGACGGAGCAGAACAGCCCCACCATGTCATGCACGCCGGAAGGCAGGCGGAACGCCCGGATGATCACGTCCTGCGACAGGTATAGCGCCAGCCAGCCCAGCAGGGTGTAGCCGAAGGCGAAGGCCAGCCCCGCCACGTAGGTGCGCCGCACCCTGTCCCAGCGCCGCGCACCATAATTCTGGCCTATGATGGGCCCCACCGCCCCGGACAGCGAGAACACCACCCCGAACGCCACCAGCGAGAGGCGGTTGATCACCGTCATCGCCGCCACCACGTCAGCGCCGTAGCGAGCCGCCGCGTGCAGCATGTAGCCCGTCATCACCGGCGTCGCCAGCTGCGTCAGCGTCACCGGTATCGCCATGCGCAGAATGGCGTGCCTGTCCCGCGCCGCCTCATCCGGCACCAGCAGCGTCCGCGCGACGCCATGGCATCCCAGGTCCCTGGTCCGCGCGTAGTGGTGCAGAAGCTGCACCGCCCCCATCAGGAACGAGGCGACGAAGGCGCACAGGGTCGCCAGCCCCGCCCCCGCCAGCCCC
>JALVRJ010000029.1 GCA_027031305.1 Hyphomicrobiales bacterium
GGCGGCGGTGCGCGGCGGCGGCTGGGGAACGTGCCGCGGTTCTTCGATGTGGAGAGCTACAAGGTGCTGGTGGAGCGCCGGCATAACGCTCTTGGGCAGCTGGTGACCATGGCCGAGGCCATCGTGAAGGTGAACATCGATGGTGAACGCTACATGTCGGTGGCCGAGGGCAACGGCCCAGTGCACGCGCTGGACGCGGCCTTGCGCAAGGACCTGGGGCCGCATTCGCGCAAGCTCGACGACCTGGAGCTGGTGGACTACAAGGTGCGCATCGTCAACACCGGCACCCACGCCACCACGCGCGTGCTCATCGAGTGGCGTTATGACGGCGGCGAGCGCTTCTTCACCGTCGGCGTCTCGCCCAACATCATCGACGCCTCCTTCGAGGCCATGCTGGACGCCATCACCTACCGCCTGCTGAAGAACGGCGCGGCGGACAAAAACACCACCGCGAAAAAAGGCGCGCAGGCGGCGGAGTGAGGTGCCCCTCTCCTATTCCGTCATGACCTCGCCCGCCCCCTGACCGTGGGGTGCATCGTCACGTCTGCGCGCGTGGCATCCGAGCTTGCCAGCCTTGTCAGCACAAGACCGGGGCGGGCCGGCAGCGACATGATTTTCCCGCAATTCCACGAATACCATTATACCACGAGGAGCAAGAAAAATGCCCGCCGCCCATGAGAAGGAAGATCCACGCGGCATGTTGCTGGCCTTCATGGCCTATGTCATCTGGGGTGCCTTTCCACTGTTCTTTCACTTCCTGCGAGAGGCAAGCGCCGGGGAAATCGTCGTGCACCGGGCCGTGTGGTCACTGCCGGCGGTGGCCGCACTGTTATGGCTCAGCGGGCGCGGCGGCGCGCTGAAGGCGGCGCTTGCGCCATTGCGCGAGTGGCGGCAGGCGCGGGTGCTGCTGGCCTCGGCCGCGCTGTTGATGATCAACTGGGGCTTCTTCGTCTGGGGCGTGGTCAATGGCTACACGCTGCAATCGGCGCTGGGGTATTACATCAACCCGCTGGTGAACGTGCTGCTGGGCTTCGTGCTGCTGGGCGAGCGGTTCTCGCGGCCGCAGACGCTGGCGCTGCTATTGGCCACGGCGGCGGTGCTGTGGCTGACGCTGGGCGCGGGCGAGTTTCCGTGGCTGTCGCTGGTGCTGGCCTTTTCCTTCGCCGCCTACGGATACTTGCGCAAGACCATGCGCGCGGATGCCTTGCAGGGGCTGTTCGTGGAGACGCTGCTGTTGCTGCCGCCGGTATTGCTGGCGCTGTGGCTGCTGGCGCGGGGCGGTGCTGCGCTTTCCTTTGGCTCGTCCGGCTGGCTCACCTTCCTGCTCATCGCGTCGGGGCCGCTGACCACCGCGGCGCTGGTGCTGTTCGCCGCCGGGGCGCGGCGCATTCGCCTGTCCACACTGGGGCTGATGCAATACATCACGCCAACGATGCATTTCCTCACCGCCGTCTTCATCTTCGGCGAGCCGTTCGACCACAACCGCCTTCTGGCCTTCGCGCTGATCTGGACGGCCTTGTTCATCTACGCCGCCGACGGCTGGCGGCGGGAGCGGGAGAAGTGAGGTGGGAATTCACGTCATGCCGGCGAAAGCCGGCATCTCGGACCGCAGACACCGGAGCAAATGGCACAAGACCCCGGCTTTCGCCGGGGGTAACGAAAGAGGGCCAGGGAAGGAAAGCGCCTACACGTCCAGCAGTTCGTCGTCGACGAACTCGGCGCGCTCGGAGATGAAGGCGAAGCGGGCTTCGGGCTTGGTGCCCATGAGGCGGGTGATGGTCCTGTCCGTCTCCTCGCGCTCTTCCTCGCGCACCACCACGCGCAAAAGGGTGCGTGTTTTCGGATTCATGGTGGTTTCCTTCAGCTGCGCGGGCAGCATCTCGCCCAGGCCCTTGAAGCGGGAAATTTCCACCTTGCCGCGCCCGGAGAACTCGGTGGCCAGCAGCTCCTCCTTGTGGGCGTCGTCGCGGGCATAGGCCGACTTCGCCCCTTGCGTGATGCGATACAGCGGCGGCACCGCAAGATAGAGGTGGCCGTTGCGGATGAGCTCGGGCATTTCGCGCCAAAAGAAGGTGATCAAGAGCGAGGCGATGTGGGCGCCGTCGACGTCGGCATCGGTCATGATGATGATCTTGTCGTAGCGCAAGTCATCCTCGCGATACTTGTTGCGGGTGCCGCAGCCAAGCGCCTGCACGATGTTGGAAATCTCCTGGTTGGCCATGATCCTGTCGCGGCTGGCGGAAGCGACGTTGAGGATCTTGCCGCGCAAGGGAAGCACGGCCTGGGTCTCGCGGTTGCGCGCCTGCTTGGCGGAGCCGCCGGCGGAATCGCCCTCCACCAGGAACAGTTCGGTGCCGCGCCTGTCCTTGGC
>JALVRJ010000030.1 GCA_027031305.1 Hyphomicrobiales bacterium
CCCGCGTACCGGCTGGGCGGGGCTGGTGCTGGTGGTCCTGGCCATCTTCCTGGGGCTGACGACCTATCTCGTTCTCACCGGGCTGACGCCCATCACCCCGACGCCACAGCTGGTGACGTGGCTGGTGGCGGCCAATGGCGTGATGGTGCTGCTGCTGGCCATTCTCATCGGGGCGCAGGTTTTCTGGCTGGTGCGGGCAAGGCGTCGGCGGCTGGCGGGCGCGCGGTTGCACGCGCGCATCGTCGGGCTGTTGTCGCTGTTCGCGGCGGTGCCGGCCGTCATCGTGGCCATTTTTGCCTCGGTGACGCTCAACCGGGGGCTGGACGCGTGGTTTTCCGAGCGCATCGAGAACATCGTGCGGCGCGCCATCATCGTCTCGGAAGCCTACATCGAGGACAAGATGGCGCAGGCGAAGGTGGACGCGCAGGCGCTGGCGCGCGACATCGAGGCCAACGAGGCACTGTTCGTGCGCGACCAGCAGCAGTTCCTGCAACGACTCTCCGTGCTGGCGGCCTTGCGCGGCGTGCCGGCGGTCTACATCATCGACCCGGCGCGCAGGCGGCTGGACGTGGCGATCACGGCCGACCGCGGCATTCGCTTTCGGCCGCCGCCGCCGGACGCCTACCGGCAGGCGGACGCGGGCAAGGTGCTGGCCACGGGGCCGGGGCCGGGGGACAATTTCATCCGCGTGCTGATGAAGCTGGGGAAGCCGGCGGGAAAATACCTGCTGGTCTATCGGGCGGTGAACCCGGAGGTCATCCGGCAACTGTCGGCGGCGCAAGAAGAGCTGACGGAATTCCTGTCCTTCAAGAAACAGCGTTTCGGCCTGCAAGTCACCTTCGCGCTGGTCTACGCCGGCGTGACTCTCATCTTCCTGCTGGCGGCCATCTGGTTCGGCCTGTGGCTGGCCGACCGGCTGGTGGCGCCGGTGGTGGGGCTGATACGCGCCTCGCGCGAGCTGGCACGGGGCAATTTCGAGGTGCGGCTGCCGAACCCGCGTGGCAACGACGACATCGACTTGCTGGTGCGGGTGTTCAACCAGATGACGCGGCAATTGAAGACGCAGCGTCAGCAGTTGCTGGACGCCTATCACGAGCTGGACGAACGCCGCCAGTTCATGGAGGCCGTTCTGGCGGGTGTTTCCGCCGGAGTCATGGGGCTGGACGGCGAGGGGCGGGTGCGGCTGATCAACCATTCGGCGCGGAGGTTGCTGGGATTGGAATCGCGAGAAGTGGTGGGCCGCCATCTGCGAGACGTGGCACCGGCCTTTCTGCCGGTGGCGCGGGCGGCGGACGGCCGACGCTCGGGCTGCGCGGAAGACCATGTGAGGATGAATGTCGAGGGCGAGGAGCGCACCTTCGTGGTGCGGGTGTGCACGGAACGCGCCGGCGAGGAGGTGATCGGCCACGTGATCACCTTCGACGACACGACGGAGCTTCTGAAGGCGCAACGCAACGCCGCGTGGGCCGACGTGGCGCGGCGCATCGCGCACGAGATCAAGAATCCGCTCACCCCCATCCAGCTTTCGGCCGAGCGGCTGCGGCGGCGCTTCGCCAAGGAAATCAGCTCCAATCCGGAAATCTTCAGCCAGTGCACGGATACCATCATCCGCCAGGTGGAGGACATCGGGCGCATGGTGGACGAGTTCTCTTCCTTCGCGCGGATGCCGAAAGCGCGGCCGGAGGAACAGGACCTGGTGCAGACCGTCAAGGAGGCCCTGTTGCTGCAACGGGTGAGCAGCGAGGACGTGCGCATCGACCTGGAGTTGCCGGAAGAGCCCGTGCAGGCGTGCTTCGACAGGCCGCTGATCACGCAGGCGTTGACCAACCTGGTGAAGAACGCGCGCGAGGCCATAGAAGCCCGGCGGACGCGGGAGCCGGATCTGGAGGGACACATCCTGGTGCGGCTGGACAAGGAGGATGGTTGGGCGGTGATCTCGGTCATAGATAATGGCCGGGGCCTACCGAAGAAGGATCGCCAGCGGTTGATGGAGCCCTACATGACGACGCGGGAGAAGGGCACCGGGCTGGGGCTGGCCATCGTCCAGCGCATCATGGAAGAGCATGGCGGCAGGCTGGAGCTGGCGGATGCGCCGCAGGGGCGGGGCGCGATGGTGCGCCTGTGGCTGCCGATGAAGATGGACGCGGAGGAGGGCGCGGCCGGTGGTCGGGCCGCGCCGGAGGATGATATTGGCCAAGGGACGGAGGGGAGCGAGGCCGAAGGGGCTGATCACACCGGGAATGGTGGTGAGAAGGCCGGAAAGGAAGAACGGGCATGAGCGCGGACATTCTCATTGTCGATGACGAGGTCGACATTCGCGAGCTGATCGGCGGCATACTGGAGGACGAGGGTCACGAGGTGCGGCTGGCCGCGGACAGCACGCAGGCCTTGCAGGAAATCAACACCCGCCGGCCGGCGCTGGTGGTGCTGGATATCTGGTTGCAGGGTTCGAAACTGGATGGGCTGGAGCTGCTGGACATCATCAAGGCGACGCACCCGGACCTGCCGGTCATCATCATTTCCGGCCATGGCAACATCGAGACGGCGGTGGCGGCCATTCGCAAGGGCGCGCACGACTACATCGAAAAGCCCTTCAAGGCCGACAAGCTGGTGCTGACGGTGCAACGGGCGCTGGAGCTGCATCGGCTGAAACGCGAGAACATCGAACTGAAGAATCGCGGTGGCGGCTGGCGGATGGTGGGCTCCTCGCCGGCCATGCGGCATTTGCGCCAGACCATCGAAAAGGTGGCGCCGACCAACGCGCGGGTGCTCATTTCCGGTGAGACCGGCACGGGCAAGGAGCTGGCGGCGCGGGTTCTGCACGAACAATCCAATCGGGCGGATGGGCCGTTCGTCGTTTTGCCGGCGGCCTCGCTGTCGCCGGAGCGCATGGAAGAGGAGCTGTTCGGCCGCGAGGTGGCGCCGGGGCAGTATCACATCGGCAAGCTGGAGGAGGCGCATGGCGGCACCCTGTTCATCGACGAGGTGGCGGACATGCCGCCGCAGACGCAGAGCAAGGTGTTGCGGGTGTTGATGGAGCAGACCTTCACCCGAGTGAACGGCACGCGGCCGGTGCGGGTGGACGTGCGCATCGTCTCCTCCAGCGGCCGCGACCTGGCGGCGCTGATGGAGGAGGGGAGCTTTCGGGCCGACCTGTATCATCGCCTGGCGGTGGTGCCGGTGGCGGTGCCACCGCTGTCGGAGCGGCGCGAGGATATTCCGGAGTTGGTGGACTTCTTCATCGAGCAGTTCTCGCGGCAGACGGGCAACCCGGTGAAGCGGCTCTCCGAGGAAGCCCTGGCGGTTCTGCAAACGCGTGATTGGCCGGGCAACGTGCGGCAGTTGCGCAATTACGTGGAGCGCCTGATGATCCTGCATGGGGCGGAGGAAATACCGGAGATCACGCCGGAGATGCTGCCGCCCGACGAGGCGGTGGCGGATGGTGGGGGCGGGGGCATGGACATGGAGCGCCTGCTGGCCCTGCCTCTGAAGGATGCGCGGGAGGAATTCGAACGGCACTATCTGCAAGCGCAACTTCAGCGTTTCGCCGGCAACATCTCGCGCACGGCCAGCGCCATCGGAATGGAGCGCTCCGCACTCTATCGCAAGCTCAAGAGCCTGGGGCTGATGTAGTGCCATGTTGCACAAAGGCCGCCCGGTGAAACCGCCCCGCGCCCCCGCCCAAGCCCTTGTTGTTCACAATTTGGGGGTTGGGTGGGGCGCGGGGCTTCTGCGTGGTTCTTTATGCATTTTGGTATGATGGCACATCAGGTGGGTGCCTGGACGAACCGAAGGCAATAATTTCACAAATCCATATTTAATGTCTTGCATATATGGCAATTCTAATATATGAATGTGCGCATGAAGAGGCCGGGGGAGATTGGCCCCAATGTGGAAACGGCATTCGCAGACGTGCCGGATGCCGTTTCGGCGGGAACGGGCGCAAACAGGAAAGCGTGAGGGAGAACGAATCATGCGTGCGATGAAGAAATTCGCGATGGCCATGACGGCCGTGGTGGCCATGTCGATGACAGCCATGGCGTCCGAGGCGGTGAGTCCGGAACACAAGTTCGAGAAGGCGCAAGCCTATTACACCGAGTGCAAGCACGCCTCGGCCGAGGAGTTCGCCGCGATCAAGCCCTACCTGAAGGCCTTCACCGATGCCGAGGTCATGGCCGAAACCATGAACGATCCGGAGAAGTTCTTCAAACTGATGGAAATTCTCAATGATCCGCGCACCATTCACGTGATGGCCAACTGCTCCATGGAGCCGGTGATGTGGGACACCTGGCTGCGTGGCGTGACCAACTACGGGAAGCTGACCATCGCCTCGCTGAAGGCCATGAACCCGGTGGGCATGTTCAAGTGGATGATGGCGCCGGTGAACGCCAAGGTGTGGAAATCCATGGTTTCGCACCTGGACTACAAGAAGTATGTGCGCTGGGGCGAGGCCATGCTGAACCCGAAGTTCTATCGCCCGATGACGGACATGCTGACCAGCCTGGAGTGGTATGAGCCGCGTCTGGCGTGGTTCGTGCGGGCGGAGACCTATACCGTGCCGCTGAAGAACATGGTGACGCTGCCCGATCTGGAGAAGATCTACAACACGAAGATCAACTGAGCGGCATTCATATCCCGCAATGGTATTGGGGCGTGGCGCCGGGGCACGGCGCCGCGCCCTTCTTGTTCGTTCATGCGGGCGTCAGTGTTCGCCCACGCGGACCAACAGGGGATGGACCAGCAGCCACACGATGAAGCCCGTCAGCAGCCCCAATCCCAGGGCCACCAGCAGGTCTCCGATGTAGGGCACGAGGTGGGCGATGCGCTCCGGCGCGTGCACGCCGTATTCGGCCAGGGCGTGCATGATGATGCCGCCAGCCACCCACAGCATGGCGATGGTGCCGATGACGCTGAGCACTTTGAGGAACCCCGGCATGGCGCGCACGATGCCGCGGCCGATGGCGCGCAAGAGCCTGCCGCCATCGCGCCGGGTGGCAAGCCACAGGCCGAAATCATCCATTTTCACGATGATGGCGACCACGCCGTAAACCAGCACCGTGATTCCCAGAGCCACCAGCGTCAACGCCACTGCCTGATAGACGAAGGGTTGATCGGCAATTTGCGAATAGGCAATGACCATGATCTCGGCGGAGAGGATGAGATCGGTGCGGATGGCGCTGTTGACCCGTTCGCGTTCGAAAGCGGCGAGTTCTTGCGGGGTCATTCGCGTGGAGCGGGCCTGAGAGGGTTCCTTCACGTTCCCGGTGAGCCACTCGTGCACCTTCTCAAAGCCTTCGAAGGAGAGATAGAGCGCGCCCAGCACCAGCAGGGGGGTGATGATCCACGGCGCCAGCCAGCCCAGTGCCAGCACCGCCGGCAGTACGAACAGGAACTTGTTGCGCAGCGATCCGAGCGTGATCTTCCAGATGATGGGCAGCTCGCGGGAGGCGGCGATGCCGATGACGAACCGTGGAGTGACGGCGGTGTCGTCGGCGGCGACGGCGGCCGACTTCGCGCCCGCCTTCATGGACAATGCGGCGGCGTCATCGAGCATGATGGCGGCCTTTTTCGCCAGTGCCGCGACATCGTCCAGCAGGGCCAGCAATCCGCTGCTCATGAGTGCACGCTCCCAGGCGAGATTGGAATCGTCGGCATGATAGCAGGTTGCGCCAAGGGTGCGAGGGCTGGGAAGAAGGGGCGTCCCTCATGGCTTCTCGATGTCATCTCCGTTGCCGTCATTTGCGACGCGCGCCCTTTTTCGGCTTGCGGCCTCCCTTGCCGGACTTGCCACCCTTGGCGGGCTTGCCTGCCTTGCCGCCGGTGCCGTCGTCGTAGGGATTTTCCACCTCCTTGAACTTCAGGCGGATGGGCGTTCCCCACAAGTCGAAGGCGTCGCGCAGCGACTTGACGAGGTAACGCCGGTATTCCTCCGGCACCTTGTCGGCGCGCTGGGTGAAGACGACGAAGGTGGGTGGACGGGTGGAAGGCTGGCTGGCGTAGCGCAACTTGATGCGGCGGCCACCGGGGGCTGGTGGAGGGTGCCGGGCCACGGCCTGTTCCAGCCAGCGGTTGAGCCGGGCGGTGGGGATGCGCCTGTTCCAGTTGTCGTAGGCGCCGATGACGGCGGGCATGAGCTTGTCCACGCCCTTGCCCGTGCGCGCGGAGAGGGTGACCACCGGCGCGCCGATGATCTGCGGGAGCTTCTCGTCGACCAGGCGCTCCAGCTCCTTGCGATAGCGGGCGCGGGCTCTGGTATCCACAAGATCCCACTTGTTGACGGCGATGACGACGGCGCGGCCCTCGCGCGCCATGAGGCCGGCGATGGCCAGGTCCTGCTTCTTCAGCGGCTCGGTGGCGTCCAGCAGCACCACGGCCACCTCCGCGAACTTTGCCGCGCGAATGGCATCGCTCACCGACATCTGCTCCAGCCCACGCTCGACCTTCGCCTTCTTGCGCATTCCGGCGGTGTCCCACAGCTGGATGGGGCGCTTGTGCCAGGTCCAGTCGACGGCGATGGCGTCGCGGGTGATGCCGGCCTCGGGGCCGGTGAGCAGGCGGTCCTTGCCAACGAGACGGTTGACAAGGGTGGACTTGCCGGCGTTGGGACGGCCGACGATGACCATTTGCAGGGGCTTGAGGGGCTCGCGCTTTTCCTCCGGGGAGGTTTCCTCGATGGATCCTGCCGTTGTTTCTTCGGTGCGTGGTGCCTTGGATCCGGCTTGAGATGCCGATTCCGTTTCTGCTTTTTTCTCGTTGGTTCGGCGCTTTTTTTCCGCTGCTTTCCGGCGTTCCTTCAGGAGCAGGAACTTCTCTTCCAGCGCTTCGCGCAAGGCGTCCATGCCGTGGCCGTGGGCGGCGGAAAAGGGGATGGGTTCGCCCAATCCCAGCGCCCAGAACTCGGCGGTGGCGGCCGCTCCGTCGGCGCCTTCGGCCTTGTTCACCAGCAGCACGGCGGGCTTGTCGCGCTCGCGCAGGAGCCGGGCGAAATGTTCGTCGTCGGGCATGAGGCCGGCCTTCGCGTCGACCATGAAGATGGCCACGTCGGCCTCGTCGATGGCGCGCTCGGTCATGCGCGTCATGCGCGCGGCGAGGGTGCCGTCCTCGGCCTCTTCCAGCCCGGCCGTGTCGAGCACGGCGAAGCGAAGATCGTCGATTTTGGCCCTTGCCTCGCGGAAATCGCGGGTGACACCGGGCTCGTCGTGGACGATGGCCAGGCGCTTGCCGACCAGCCGATTGAAGAGGGTGGACTTGCCCACGTTGGGGCGGCCGACGATGGCGACGGCGGGGAGCTTCTTCTTTCTGGCCATGATGAAT